>JACCRK010000228.1 GCA_013813565.1 Herpetosiphonaceae bacterium | reverse complement strand
AAAGTGGTGTCTATCACCTGGATCAGGGTTTGACTGGCTGGCTGGCCCGCCACCGCACCACTTTGCGCATCGGCGATATGCAGCAACAGCGGACGGTGTACCCTGTTCGCAGCAATGATCCGGCGGCACCAGTGTTTCGCTCCTTCCTCGGTGTGCCCATGCTGGTCGGCGATGAGCTGATTGGCACCCTGGAGCTTGGCTCAGACGAGACAAATCGGTTTGATGCTGAAGATGAACGTTTGCTCAAGATTATTGCGTCGCAGGCGGCTCAGGCTCTGCGCAATGTCCGCCGCTACGAGGCGACCGATGAAGTGCTACGTGAACGGGTTCGTGAGCTGCTGGCGCTCCAACGCATCAGCCGCGAGCTAACCTCAACGCTGCAGCTGGAGCAGCTGCTTCCGGCCATGTTGAGCGAAATTGTCCAGGCGACCAACTGCGCCCACGGTATGGTTGTGCTGCGCGAAGATGATCAGCAGCCCTTTACCGTAGTGGCCCAGACTGGCTATGACGACGCGCTCGATCTCGGCCAGATTATTGGGCCGCTGCTGACGCAGGGCTCGCTGGCCCATAGTCTGGAGCGTGCTGAGCCGCTGATTATTGATGATATTAGTGTCTCCGAGCCGGCGGTGGCGTGGCCCAATGTGCGCTCAGTGTTGCTGTCGCCCATTTTGTACGAAAACCGGGTGGCTGGCGCAATCATTGCCAGCGATATTCAGACCTTCACCTTTGGTCACGCCGCGGTGGATTTCGTGCGGGCGGTTGCCGATCAGGCGGCGCTGGCGATTGGCAATGCTCAGCATTATGCTGAACAGGTTCGCCAGCGCGAGTTGCTCCAGCAGCGGGCCAGTTTGCTCAATGAGGTGCTCGAGATTGGCAATGCTCTGCGTGCCGATATGGAGCTCAACGTTCTGCTGGAGCAGATCGCCTTCAGCGTCACCGAAGCAGCGGGCTTCCGCGAAGTTGTTTTCAGCCTGATCGATCCCGATGAGCCTGAGCTCCTGCGCACCGTCACCGGGGCCGGCCTAGCCTTATCCGAGATCGAGGCGCGCCGCGGCCAGCCAGTGGCGGTCAGCTCCATCCATCCCTATCTCGACCCCCAATATCGGATTGGCCGCGCTTACTTTGTGCCAGCCTCGTCAGCGGCTGACGCTAGCCCGGAATGGATTCCAGGCGATAAGCTCCTAGTGCCGCTTTATAGCACCGAGCGCGAGCTCATCGGCGTCATGAATGTTGATGACCCCTTCGCCCGTGAACACCCGACCCGCCGGGTTGTGGAAACCCTGGAGATTTTTGCCAATCAGGCCGCAATTGCGGTTGAAAATGCCCGCCTGTTTAGCCAGCGCTCACGCCAGATCGCTGAGCTCGGTGTGATCAACCGGATTAGTCGGGCGGCGACCTCAAGCCTCGATTTCGACTCACTCGCCCGTGAAGTGTACGAGGTGCTCAACGAGGCTTTGCCAGTCGAGTCGTACTTCCTGGTTGTGTTCAATGCCGCAGTGGATCAGGTGATTGAGTCGTGGGGTGTTGATAATGGTGAGGCCGCCAGCAATGTCCATAATGGCAGCATTCCCAGCGATAGCTTAACTGGCTGGATTACCCAGCACGCTGAGCCATTGCTTTTCAGTGACCTGCCGGTTCAGTCGCAAGCCTATACCGGAATGAAATGGCAGCCGTGGGGCGATAATGTGCCACGATCATGGGTTGGCATGCCGTTGATCTCTGGCGATGGCTCAATTCGGGGCATCTTATCGCTGCAGCATAACGAGCCAAATCGCTACTCCGAGCGCGATGTCGAGCTGCTGCGAACTGTGGCTAACCAGCTGGCGGTGGCCGTAGAAAATGCCCGCCTCTATGGCGATACGCAGCGGCGTCTCAGTGAGCTGGCGCTGGTAAACCGGATTGGTAGCCTGACCAGCTCGACCCTGAACCTGGTCGATATTTTGAAAGAAGTGTATCTCGCACTGCGAACAGTGTTGCCGATCGATGCCTTCTTCAGCTTTGTCTACGATCCGCTGAATGCCGAGGTTGTGCAACGGGTCAATGTCGATGAAGGTGAATTCTATATCGACAGCCAGCGCGATACCCTCTTGCCGCACTCACCATCTGCCTGGATTACCGCTAACTTACAGTCCCTGATATTCAGCGATATGCCGACTGAGATCGAGGGGCGGTTTCAGGTTAAGCGCTTTGGCAATCCCGATAAAT
Organism: Herpetosiphonaceae bacterium; assembly: GCA_013813565.1. Classification (GTDB taxonomy): domain Bacteria; phylum Chloroflexota; class Chloroflexia; order Chloroflexales; family Herpetosiphonaceae; genus JACCRK01. The sequence goes on along the minus strand of JACCRK010000228.1, from coordinate 16,870 downwards.
GGGTTCGCTCCTGGATCGGTGTCCCGCTCAAGATTAGCGATGATACCAGCGTTGGCTTGATCTCGGTCCAGCATTATCGCGTTGGTATGTATGGTGAGCGCGAGCTCTCGTTGCTGCAAACGGTTGCCAGCCAGGTCGCCCTGGCAGTGCAGAATGCGCGTCTGTTCAACGATCGCGAGCGCCAGATCAGCGAGCTCGATGCGATTAGCCAGATCGGGCAGCTAATGAGCGCCTCGTTTGATCTGAAAGAGATGCTGGCCCAGACAGCCATCTATCTCCGTCAGGTTACGGGAGCGCCCATCTTTTACACGCTGGTCTATGATGTCGAGAAGAACTTAATTACCGATGGCTTTGCAGTTGAAGATGGTGTCGTCGATCCGACCCCGCCGCGGGGCGTACCGCTGCGTGAGGGGAGCCTCAGCGGTTGGGTTTTACGCCAGCGTTTGCCCCTCATTGTGCCCGATCTAGCCGACCGAGAAGCTCTGGGTCTGTTGGGGATTGTACCGCTTGCTCACGCGATTGAGGGCCATGAGCAAGATCCACGTTCGTGGGTTGGTCTGCCAATTGTGGCCAAAGATGGTGCCCCGATTGGCATGCTCTCGCTCCAGGATTACAAGCCAAATCTGTTCGATAATCGCACAGTCGCGTTCTTAACCAACGTTGTATCCCATGTCAGCCTTGGTTTGCAAAAGGTCCAACTGTTTAGCGAGCGCGATCGCCAGATCAAAGAGCTTGAAGCGATCCGGCGGGTTGGTCAGGTAACCAGCTCAACCCTTGACCTCAACGAAATGGCGCAGGGTGTCTACACGGTTCTCACCGAGTTCTTGCCGGTCGAGGGCTTTGTGTTGAACGTCTACGACCCGCAGCAGGATATGCTGGTCTATAACCTGATGATCGATCGAGATAAGAAGCTTGATGTTCCACAGGTGCGTGGCGTCAAGTATGGGTCGCTAACCGACTGGATTCTCACCCGTCGTCAGCCGCTGCTGTTCACGAACCTTGACGCCGATCTCAAGAACTATCCAGAGATCGCACCGATGCAGCACGGGCAAGGCCCGTCGGCACAATCGTGGATGGGCGTGCCGCTGCTGGATGCGAATGATCAGCCAATTGGTATGCTGGCCTTGCAAAACTACAATCCGCAAGCCTTTGACTCGCAGGATATGAACTTTTTGAGCAACGTCGCCTATCAGGTGACGCTGGGTATGCAGAATGTTCGCCTCTATGAGCAGACTCAACAAGGCCTGCAGCAGCTCAGCACCGAGGCCGAGCGTCTGGCGCTGATTAACCACGTCTCGAACCTGACTGCATCAACCTTTGATACCCAGGTGCTCTACAATCTTGCTGTTGCCGAGATGGCCCACGCCACCGGTGCCGATCAGGCTCGGCTTTTGGTCTTCGATTATGGCGCTCAGATTGGCTATACCCGTGCCGAGTTTCCTTCCGGTGATCTGAGCGTGCAGGTGCCAATTACTGATAATCTCACTATTCCCTGGCTGCAGGAATATCGTCGACCGCTGATTATCAACGATATTGATACAAATGAACTGACTGCCTCGTTCCGCTCAACCTTGCACTACCTGAAGATTCGCCGAATGATGCTGGTTCCGCTGATCGTCAAGGGCGATATGATTGGCTCTGTTGGGCTTGATAGGTTCAATGACGCTAAGGAATTCACCCTGCGTGATGCTGAAACATGCCAGACGATCGCGAACCAGGTCTCGCAGGCGCTGGAAAATGCCCGGCTCTTTGCTGAAACCGAGCGCCAGGCTCAGGCGTTGAGCAGCAAAGTTGGCGAGCTTTCGGTGCTGCTGGAGGCTGGTCAGGCCTTGAGCTCAACCCGCGAGCCGGCCCAGGTTCTGGATACACTGGTTCGGCTGGTGGCTCGTCAGCTGCGGGTTGACACTGTGGTGCTATCCACGATCTCAAATGATGATTTGTTGGTGCCGCTGGCATCGTTGGGCCTGCCGACCGAGTTCGTCAACTCCATGCGGGTGAAACGTGGCGAAGGCTTGATCGGCTCGGTGGCCGAAACCAGCCAGCCGCTGGCTGTCGCTAATGTGCACGAGGCCACGACACCTTCACAGTACCCCGATTTCAACACTAAGCACGGTCTGATCTCGTTCCTGGGTGTGCCGGTGCTGTATCGCAGCGAAGTTATGGGCGTGCTCAGTGTGATGACCAACACCACTACCGAGTTTACCGCCGATGATATCGCTCTGCTGAGCGCCTTGGCCGACCAGGCCGCGATTGCCCTGGAGAACTCGCGCCTGTTTGCTGAGCGTGAACGGCAGATTACGGTGCTCCAGGCGCTCAACGATGTCACTCAGGCAATTACATCTACCCTGGACTGGCAGACCCTGCTGCGGCAGCTGCACACGCGCCTTGGCGCTGTGGTTGATACCCGCTTCTCATTTATTGCGACCTACGAAAGTGAATCTAATACGCTGAGCTTCCCCGTGGTGGTTGATGATCATCGCATGGTTGAGCAGGAGTCCTTGCCACTAGCCGAGGGTGTGTTGAGTCGGGTTGTGCGCGGCCGCCGGACAATCGTGTTGAATACGGTTGAGGAGACCGCCCAGGCATCACGCATCATTCTCGGCGATGACGAACCGATGGCCTCGTGGGTTGGTATTCCGATTATGCTTGGCGAGCAGGTTCTCGGTGTGATCAATATCCAGAGTCACATGCCACGGGCCTTCCCACCAGAGCAGGTTCAGTTTCTCCAGGCTGTCGCCAGTCAGACGGCGATTGCGCTGGAAAATGCGCGCCTGTTTGCCGAACGTGAGCGCCAGATCGCTGAAGCTGCGATCCTGTCATCGATCAGCCAGTCCATCACCGCCACGCTGACCCCTGAGGAGCTGGCGACCTCCATTCTGGCGGGCCTGGCGCCAGTCTTCGATACTTCGAATGCTTACATTGTGCTCTACGATGCGCCATCAAATATGATCTCAACCACGGTTGGCTTTAATGATGGCGCCGTCTTCAATATTGCCCCGCACCTATTGACGAACGATTTCCTCAAGACCTTGTTGTTTGAGCAGCAGCCATTGATTTTTAACTCGACGAGCGATCAGCGCGCTGAAGGGTTATCGTCGCAGCTGCCGAACATACCAGGTGAGACCAGCGTTGAAATTCAATCGGTGATTGCAGCGCCAATTACCATGGGCAGCCAGACCAGCGGTATGATGGTCAATCAGCCATTGGGCGTGCTGGTCGTGCAAAGTATCATGGCTGGCGCTTTTGACCAGGCGCAGCTGCGCTTTCTCGAGTCGGTGGCTAATCAATCGTCCAATGCTGTGCAGAAGGCCATGTTGTTCACCGAGCGCGAGCGCCGAATTCGCGAGCTGGATACGCTGAACCGAATCAGTCAGTCGATTACTTCCAGCATTAACCTAGAAGAGATTCTGGCCCGTCTGCACACCGGGTTGCATGAAATCGTCGATATGAACACCTCATACATCGGCCTGTATGATGCTCAGACGAATATGATGACCTATGAGCAAACCTTCGATCAGGGTGATCGGGTCTTTTTACCTCCCGGACAGCTCGGAGTTAGCACGAACGCCTGGGTGCTTGAACACCGCCAGCCATTGCTGCTCAACACGGCTGCCGAGGCTGATGAGTACCGTGACGAGGCGAGCCGCCGCCGGGTGGTGGAAACGCGGGTTGGGGCTGCCGACAAGATCGAGCAATCCTATCTGATTGTGCCGATTATTGTCGGCGCCACCGCCCTCGGGGTGATCAATATTCAGAGCTATGAGCAGTATGCCTTCTCTGAATATGATATGGGCTTTGCTTCGACTGTGGCCGCCCAGGCCGCCGCCTCGATCGCGAATGCCCGCCTGTTTGATGCCCGTGAGCGCTCCATTCAGCAGCTGCGCACCCTCAGCAGCATCGGCCAGGCGCTTGGCTCGACCGTGCGCTTTGAGGACCTGCTCCGGGTGATCTATGAGCAGACCAGCCTGCTGGTCGATACCAGTAACTTTTATCTCTCGCTGTACGATGAGCGCCACAAGGAAGTCTCATTCCCACTGATCTACGAGCACGGTAAGCCGATTCGTCTGGAGCCACAGCGCGGCTACAACGGTCTGACCGAATACATTATCCGTACGCGTCAGCCGTTGCTGCTCCAGGGTGATACTGCCGCCCAGATGGAGGAGCGTGGGATCCAGCTCATCGGCGATCTGGCCCGCTCGTGGCTGGGCATTCCGCTGATCGCTGCCGATAAAGTTGTGGGTGTGATGTGTGTGCAAACCTACACCAGCGACCACGCTTACTCGGACGATGATGTGCAGCTGCTTTCCACCGTGGCCAACCAGGCCGCCCAGGCGCTGGAAAATGCGCGCCTGTTCTCGGAGTCGCGCGAGAGTGTTCGCGAGCTTTCAACGCTTTCAGAGACCAGTGTGTCGCTGGCGAGCTCACTGGATATTGCCGAGCTGCTGGCAATCAGTGCCTCAAGCGCAATTGAGATGGCGCGGGCCGATTTCGGCGGCGTCATTGTCATGGAGACCGATGGCTATCGGGTCGCTGACTCGCTGGTGCTCAATCGTGACCGGATGGACCTGCCACTCCCACCGCCGGAGGAGGTCAACGTCAGCGAGCTGCTGGTGCTGCGGCCGCTGCGCAATGGGCAGATCGTGACCGTCTATGATGCCAATCAGGAGCCATCGCTGGCTCCGCTGACCACTCCGCTCGAGATTCGTGGGGTGGTGTTCCTGCCAATTATTCGGGAAAATTCGTTGCGCGGTGTGGTTTTTGTGGGGATGGACGAGCCCTATACCTTCGAGGATCGCTCGGTCTCTAGTCTGCTCATTCTGAGCACCCAGATCGGTCAGGCGGTCAACAACGCCCAGCTGTTCGAGCAGATTCGCCGCTTCAACCTTGAGCTGGAAGAAATTGTTGATCAGCGCACCCTTGAGCTGAAAGGCGAGAAAGAGCGCGTCGAGGCGCTGTATAACATCGCCACCGAGCTGGGGACAACCCTTGACCGCGATGAGCTGCTGGTGCGAACGCTCGATATGGCGGCAACGGCGCTGAGCGTCAGCCGTGGCTCGGTGCTGCTGCTGGATCGCGAGACCAAGCAGCTGATCTGTCACGCTGTCCTCAACGAGGAGATGGGCCTGCGTTCGCTGGAAACACCAGTGCTCCTGGAGGGCGATGGGCTGGCCAACTGGGTGATCCAGAACAACGAGGGTGTGTTTATTGACGATGTGCGCCAGGACTCGCGCTGGGCCAGCGCTGAAACTGGTCGTGGCGAGGATGTCCGCTCGGTGATTGCAGTGCCGCTGCTCTCCAGCGATACCCCGCAGGGCGTGCTGATGCTGAACAGCACGGTTAACGGCTACTTCACCGGCGACCATCTGCGCTTCCTCTCCACTATCGGCGGCGAGGTTTCATCGGCGCTGCACAACGCCGACCTCTACACCCTGGTGTATGAGTCGGCCGACCGTCTCTCTGATGCAATGTGGCAGCAGCGGGAAGAGGCTAGTAAGACATCGGCCATTCTCCAAAGTGTCTCCGAAGGCGTTATGGTGCTTGACCACGATACCGAGCGGATTATTCTCTACAACCCGGCCGCCGAAGAGGTGCTGCGAATCCCACGCTCCGAAGTGATCGATCGCAGCCTTTCGTCGGTGGCGGCCCCGCGCAATGAGGTGGAGCTCCACGAAGAAGGCCGGGCGCTGCTGCTGTATACCGGTCTGCACGAGGGCATTCAAACGGTCCACCGTGATGAATCGGTGCACGCCATGATTATAGAGCTGCCTGGCCAGATGATTGCGGCCAACTTTGCGCCAGTGGCCGCCGAGGATGGCTCGCGCTTTGGTGTGGTGGTGGTTTTGCGCGATATTACCCGCGAGATCGAGGCCGACCGGGCCAAGCGCGACTTTATTGCGACAGTCTCGCACGAGCTGCGGACGCCCCTTACGCCAATCCGCGGCTTTGTCGACCTGCTCCTGCTCAATGCTGGCGGCGCGCTCAACGATGCGCAGCGCGATATGTTGGGCACAGTCAAAGCCAACACCATGCGGATGGTGAGCCTGGTTGAAGACCTGTTGGAAATTGGCCGCCTGGAAGCTGGCAAGATTAGCCTGAACACAGCACCGTCCAATATCAACCAGATGGTGCACGATACCATCGCGATGTGGAACCTGGAGCTTCAGAATAAGCAGATGTCGCTCAAACTTGAGCTTGACGACACCCTTCCATTAATCGAGTATGATAGCAAGCGGATCGGACAAGTTCTTACCAACCTGGTATCCAATGCAATCAAGTATACCTATGCTGGTGGCGATGTCACTGTTCGCACCTTCCGCAACCCAGAGGGTATGATCCAGCTTGATGTGAAGGACTCGGGCGTTGGTCTGACCCCCGATCAGCAGAAGAGCCTGTTTAAGCGCTTTTATCGCGCGGATAGCCCACTTCGCGATGAAGTTGGCGGTACCGGACTTGGTTTATCAATTGCTAAATCGTTTGTCGAGCTCCACAACGGTGAAATGTGGGTTCAGAGTGTGTATGGCGAAGGCAGTACGTTTAGTTTCTCGCTACCAGAGCACCAGCCCCGACCTGATCTCGGTGAACGTGAAGATATGGGCGATGTGGTCAGCTCCGTGCAGCCCATCGAGGAGACAACAGCCTAATGACAGCGAAAATTCTCGTCGCCGACGATGAACCAGATGTTTTATTTATGACCAGCTTTAGCCTACGTAGCCTGGGCGGATTTCAGGTATTTGAGGCCCACGATGGCGCGGAAGCTGTGGAGATGGCAATCCGTGAGATGCCAGATCTGATTGTGCTGGATATTAAGATGCCCCGCCTGACCGGCTACGAGGCCTGCCGCCAGATTCGTAAGCAGGAGGCATTTCGGGATACGCCGATTATTTTATTGTCGGCTAAGGGCCAAAAAACTGAAATTGAGGAGGGCTGGGAGGCCGGAGCAACCGAATACATGTTAAAACCCTATGCTCCCGTGACCTTGATTGGCCGGGTGCGCGAGCTGTTGAGTTCGCGGGCATGAGTGCCATTTTTATCGATAATAAGGTTGTTCACTACGAGGTCTTTGGCCGTGGACAGCCGGTCATCTTTTTACATAGCTGGCTGGGATCATGGCGCTACTGGGTCCCCTCAATGGAGATGATCTCGGATCGCTTTCGGGCCTATGCGCTGGATTTCTGGGGCTTTGGCGATTCGGATCGCTCAAACAATCAGTATAATTTAGATTCGTATGTCGAGCAGCTGCTGGCTTTTATGCGTGAGCTGGGTATGGTCAAGACCAATCTGATCGGCCACGGGCTGGGCGGGATGGTTGCGGTCCGCGCCGCCGCGCAGGCACCCAATCAGTTTTTGAAGGTGGTCGTGACGAATATGCCGGTTCAGGGAGAGTCGCTGACGAATCTGGTTAAACCCAGCACGTTATCCCGCCTGATGGGCAAGTCGAACCCAACCGAGACCTGGAATAAAATCCTCAAAAATATTAAAATCGATGATGAGACCTACAACGAGGTGATCGAGGATACCAATTCCACCTCCAGCGAGGTGGTCCAGCGGGTGTTCGACTCGATTCTAGCCACCGACCTGCGCAGCGTACTTGAAACTCTGGTGCCGCCAACCCTGGGGGTCTATGGCGGCAACGACATCATTGTTGCCCGCGAACACGCCGCCGACTTCGAAGCGAGCGCCACCGAACATCAGATGGTGACGATTGAGGGCAAGAATCATTTCCCTTTCCTGGAAGATGTCAATGTGTTCAATCGCCTCCTGCTGGATTTTCTCACCAGCCCTGGCGCTACCTCAGTCCAGATCAAGGATGAGTGGCGCCGGCGCGTTAAACAAAGCCAGTATCTGTAGTTTTTTACAGCAAGCTCCACGGTATCATTTATGCTATTCTCGGAAGGTCTACCCCTTGGGTGGGCCTTTTTTGCTGCGAGGTACCATGAACCATTCCGCCACTCGACCATCAATCTGGGCTGAGGAGCTTGATGACCTGCTGCGGGCTGTCTCCGGGGCGTTTCTGTTCGGCGTGCCGCTGCTCTATACGATGGAGGTCTGGTGGATTGGTACCTATGTCTCGCCGCTGCGGATGCTGCTTGGCCTGCTGCTGACCTATGCGGCCCTGGTCGCGCTCAATCGTACCGCCGGCTTCCGGGCCCAGAAACAGACCAGTATCTGGCGCAGCCTGACCGATAGCGCCGAGGGGCTGGCGATCGGTCTGCTGATATCGATCATCAGCTTGCTGCTGTTGCGCCGCCTGACGTTTGATCTGGGGCTGGATACTCTGATGGGCCAGATTGTGCTGGAAAGTGTGCCGTTTAGTATCGGGGTTGGGATCGCCAATGGCCTGCTGAACCGCGGCGGCGATGACGGGAATGATGGCGACGCTGGCCCGGGCGAGCAGGATGGGCCGGATCAGCCAGCCGCTGACCCATCGGCAGCGCCACGCTCGCTGTGGCGCGATACGCTGGCCGACGCTGGCGCAACCGCGCTGGGCGCGATTATCATCGCCTTCTCGATTGCGCCCACCGATGAGGTCCCGATGATCGCCGGGTCGCTGTCGCCGCCGGTGCTGCTGCTCCTCGTGGCGGCATCGCTGGTGATCTCCTACATCATTGTGTTCGAGGCCGAGTTTGGCGCCCAGGAGAAGCGGCGCAGCCAGCGCGGTATTTTTCAGCACCCCTTGAGCGAGACCGTGGCATCATACCTGATCTCCCTGCTGCTGACCGCGCTGATGCTGCTGTTCTTTCAGCAGTTGGATTTCTCCGCCCCGCTGAACCAGTGGGTCAGCTATACGATTACCTTAGGGCTGCCGGCGACGATCGGCGGCGCAGCAGGAAGGCTGGCGCTATGAGCAACCCATCTGAATCCGGCCAGCAGCGCTCGACCGCCGAGTGGCTCTCGCTGGTGATCTCGCTGCTGCTTCTCGCCACGGTGGTGGGGATTATTATCTTTCTGTGGATCACGCCCTCCGATGAGGCGGTGCAATTTAGCGTGCAGACTGCGCAGGCGCGTGAGGTCGATGGGGTGTTTTATCTGCCAGTCACGGTGCGCAACGCTGGCGACTCCACCGCCGGCCAGGTGCTGCTTGAGGGCTCGCTAATGGTCGATGGCCAGGAGGAGGCGCCAACCACGACCCTTGATTTTGTCCCCGGCCACTCCGAGCGCGAGGCAACCCTGATCTTCAGCGCCGATCCGGCTCAAGCCGAGATTCGCATTGTGAGCTATCAGAAGCCTTAGTACCCCGATTTGTCCGGGGTGTCATCGCGGCTTTGGCCCTCGTCAGCCGCCGCAACTTTCAGCTACAATAGCTGGGCCAGACTACTGGCTGATCCTACAAGGAGTTTTGCGATGACGATTGTCGATGCTGGGATAACCATTGTGCGCGGCACCTGTCCGCACGACTGCCCCGACACCTGCGCCATGCTGATCACGGTGCAGGATGGCCGGGCGATCAAGGTCCAGGGCGACCCTGACCACCCGGTCACCAGGGGTTTTTTGTGCTCCAAAGTTTCGCGCTATGTCGAGCGCACCTACCACGAGGGCCGGGTGCTGTACCCGCAGCGCCGCGTCGGAGCCAAGGGCGAGGGCCGCTTTGAGCGGATCTCGTGGGAGACCGCGCTCGCCGAGATCGCCGGCCGCTTTGGGCAGATCAGCGCCGAGTATGGCCCGCAGGCGATTCTGCCCTACTCCTACGCCGGAACGATGGGGCTGCTGCACTATGGCTCGATGGACCGGCGCTTTTTTCATCAGCTCGGCGCCTCGCTGCTGGACCGCACCATCTGCGCCACCGCCGGGATGTTTGGCTATCGCTACACGGTTGGGGCCAGCGTCGGCATGGAGACCGAGCAGTTCGCCAGCGCGCGGCTGATTTTGCTCTGGGGCACCAACACGCTGACATCCAACCCGCACCTGTGGACCTTTATCAAGCAGGCCCGCAAGAGTGGCGCCAAGCTGATCGCGATCGATCCCTGGCGCTCGCGCACCGCCGCCCAGTGCGACCAGCACATCGCACCGCTCCCTGGCACCGATGCGGCCCTGGCGCTGGGGCTGATGCATATTATTTTCCGCGACGGGCTGCACGATCAGGACTACCTCGATCGCTACTGCATCGGCGGCGAGCAGCTCAAGGCGCGGGCGGCCGAGTACGATCCGGCGCGGGTGGCCGCGATCACTGGCCTGGATGTGGCGACAATTGAGACGCTGGCCCACGAGTACGCCACGCTGGCCCCGGCGGCGCTGCGGATCAACTACGGCCTCCAGCGCCACGCCGGCGGCGGGATGGCCGTGCGGACCCTGGCCTGTCTGCCGGCGGTGATCGGGGCCTGGCGCCATGCGGCGGGCGGGATCCAGCTCTCGACCAGCGGCACATTTCCGATCAACACCGCCGCGCTGGAGCGCCCCGACCTGATCCCAGCGGGGACGCGCACGATCAATATGAGCGAGCTGGGCCACGCCCTGACCACGGTCGACGATCCGCCGGTCAAGGCGCTGATGGTCTACAACTCCAACCCGGCCAGCATCGCGCCCGACCTGGAGCAGGTGCGCGCCGGGCTGCTCCGCGACGACCTGTTCACCGTCGTCCACGAGCAGTTCTACACCGACACCGCCAGCTACGCCGATATCCTGCTGCCGGCGACGACCCAGCTGGAGCATATCGATCTGCACAAGGCCTACGGGCACCTGTATCTGGCCTGGAACGCGAAATCAATCGAGCCGCTGGGCGAGGCGCTGCCGAACACCGAGGTTTTTCGGCGGCTGGCGGCCCAGATGGGTTTCCGCGACGAGTGTTTCGCCGACGACGACCTGACGATCGCCCGCCAGGCCCTGTCGCTGCCGCACCCCTCGCTGGCGGGAATCACCCTGGAGCGGCTCCAGGAACAGGGCTGGGTGCGCCTGAACGTGCCGGAGCCGTGGGTGCCGTTTGCCGAGGGCAACTTCTACACGCCGTCGGGCAAGTGCGAGCTGTACTCCGAGCGCATGGCCGCCGACGGCTACGATCCCCTGCCGACCTACACGCCGCCGCGTGAGAGCGCCGCCACTAACCCCCGGCTGGCCGAGCGCTACCCGCTGACCCTGCTCTCGCCGCCGGCGCACCACTTTCTGAACAGCACCTTCGTCAATGTGCTGCACCGCTACGAGGAGTCCGGGCCAACGGTCGAGATCAACCCGCTCGATGCATTTGAGCGCAACATCGCGGACGGCGAGCAGGTGCGGATTCGCAACGATCGCGGCGGGTTTCTGGCCAAGGCCGTGGTGACCGACCGCGCCCGAACCGGCGTGGTGATCGCGCCCTCGATCTGGTGGTCGCAGCTCACGCCCGATGGCCGCAACGCCAACCACACGACGCCCCAGGGCCTGACCGATATGGGCGGCGGGGCGACGTTCTACGACAATCTGGTCGAGGTGGAGCGGCTGTAGGGATTGGGGATTGGGGATTGGGGATTAGGATAATTTCGTTTTAATGCCCACGAAGGGCACGAAGATTCACGAAGGAGGAGTAGAGGGAGTATGTTATTTAATTATCCACGAAGGGCGCGAAGATTCACGAAGGGGGAATGGGAATAGATGTTCTGGTTGATCCTGTCTTCGTGCTCTTGGTGGATCGGTATTTAATCCGATTAGCCGCGCCGCAGCGCCCGCCGGAATAGATCCCGCTCGGCCTCGCCAAAACCCCCGAGCAGCCACAGCATCCCCGCGTAGACTGGCGCCGCCACAGCTACTGCGGCAACGACATGGATCTGGTGGGCGGCCCAGACCGCGCCGCCCATCGCCAGTGCCGCCAGCGCAGGCCGCCAGAACAGCGTCGGCAGGGCGGTGTTGATCCCCTCCTGGCGCAGCACCCGGCGCAGCGGCAGGAACAGCACCAGCTCCGAGGCGACCGTAATCGCCCCGGCGGCGATAAACGAGTAGCGCGGCACCAGCAGCAGGTTCAGGGCGACATTGAAGAGCGCGGTCAGTCCAAAGGCCAGCGTGATCACTCGCTGGCGGCCGAGGGCGATCACGACATACTGGGTCAGGCCGTTGATAAAGCTAAACGGCAGATACCAGATCGTAATCGCCAGGGCGTAGGCGCTGCCCGGCAGATACTCGGGCTTGTCCGCCATGGCCTGGGCGAGCGGGGTTGCCAGCGCCGTGAAGCCGACCGCCAGCGGCAGGGCCAGCATGATCAGCAGCCGCAGCGTGCCGGCAAAGGCGCGGCTCATTCCGGCACGGTCACTGGCGGCGCGGCGGGAGAGCAGCGGGAAGACCGCGTTGATGACAACTGGCGGAATAATCTGGGTGAGGTTGATAAACTTGTAGGCCACATTGTAGATCGCCAGGGTGGCCTCGCCGTGGAACGCCATGATAATAAACGCGTCAAAGCGAAAAAATACCCCGATCAGCAGGCTGTTGAGCAGCAGCGGCCAGCCCTCGCGCAGGAGCGGCCGGGCCGGCAGCACCGGGCCGCGCAGCGTCAGATCGCCAAAGCCACGGCGCAGGGCCAGGCCAAACAGCGCCGCGCCGACGAGGGCGCCAAACAGCGCCCCGCCGGCCACACCAACCACGCCAAACCCCAGGGCCAGCGCACCGACCCGCGCCACGGCGCTGACAATATTAGTCAGCAGATTGATCACCGCCGGCACCTCCAGGCGCTCGGTGGCCTGAAACAGCGCGGTCGTCGCCGCCGACAGGGCCGCCGGGAACAGCGTCAGCACGAGGATGGCGATCAGGGTGATCGTGCGCTGATCGAGCCGCTCGGTGATCAGGCCGGCCACCGCCAGGCCGTTGTAGCCGCCGACAAACAGCGCGGCGGCAGGCAGACACAGCAGCGCAAAGCGCAGGCGCAGCCGCAGGGTGGTGCGGAAGTACAGCGGCGCGCTGGCGTGGTCGCGGGCGATCTCGCGGGTGGCCAGCACGGTCAGGCCCCAGTCGGCCAGCGTGCCCAGATACTGCACCACCAGCAGCCCGGCGAACTCGTAGGCGCCCACCGCCCCGGCGACGACAAAGCGATACAGCAGAAAGGCAAACCCAAGATCGATCGCGCGGGTCATCAGCTGGATCGCGAAGGGGATGCTGGCGTTGCGGGCCACCGTCTGCACGGCGTCGCCAGAGCGGCGCGGCTGGCGGCGCGTCCACCAGCGCACGGCCACCAGAGTGACGGCCAGCAGCAGCGCCAGGCCGCCCAGAAACAGCCCGGTCGCCAGCCAAGTGCGCGGCGAGATAACCCCAGGGAAAAGCGTTCGGAAGGCGGTAATTGACTTAGCGATGGCAATGATCTGCTCGATCAGCTGACTGTCAGAAGGTGGCACGTGACCTCGCATAGAACCAGTGAAATGAGGGCAAAGCCTTAGTGTGATCCACGAGGGATATTATTTAATAGATCCTTCGTGCCCTTCGTGGATAACCCCTAGCTAGACCAACCGCTTCTGGCCCCAGATCAGGACGTGCATCTGGGGCAACACGCGCACATTGAACGGGCGCCACTCTGGGCGCTGGGCGCGGTCGGACAGCCACTCCAGGGCGTGGGCGTAGTCTTTCTCGGCCCAGCGCCCCTCCGGCTGCCAGATAACCGGCAGCTGGGCGGCGGCGAACGGCGGGTGCTCGCTCAGGAAGGCGTGGAGCTGATCCAGGTCCGTATCGCCGGTGATGACGAACTTCCACTGCTGCTCGGCGGTGGGGAGCTGCATAAACTTGCGCAGCGGATCCAGCCGCAGCGCCCCGGTGCCAGCGCCCTGCAGCTTAGGCGACAGGCTCCACAGGTCGATCAGCCCGGCCAGCTCGGGGCGGAAGATCGTGCTGTTGGTCTCGACGGTCAGGTGGTGGCCGCGGTCGCGCAGCGTCGTCGCCAGGGCGGGCAGCTCGCGCTGGAGCATCGGCTCGCCGCCGGTCAGCACGACGTGGCGGGCGCCCTGCGCGACGATCCGCCCGACCAGCTCGTCGATGGGCAGATCGTCCCAGGTGCCACCCTCGCGGCGGCTCCAGGAATATTTCGTGTCGCAGTTCTTGACGACGTAGCCGCCGGCCACAAACGAGCCAGTCGAGGTCGTCAGGGTGACCACCGGCTCCTCGATCCCAGTCGATTCCACCGATTCGATCACGCGTGAAGCATTCAGCTCAGCGCGATCGGCTGATGATTGCTCAACAAACAGGGCCGCTGCGCCAACCGCCTGCCCAACTTCGCGCCAGCCGGGCATGGCAGGGATCCAAAACTTGTGGTCGGCGGTGCAGCGCAGCTCGCCGTTGACCGTTACAGTTGGCGCGTTGCGGACGCTGGTGCGCTCGACCGTCGCTTTGACCAGCTGATTGTGGCTTCCCGGAGTGTCCGGGCGCTCGATGCCTAGCACGACGTCGCCCACCTGGAGATCGCCCAGGCGGCGCCAGCTCCAGTCGGCCATCAGGATTGGTGTTTCGGGAACAAAGCACCAGTGGCAGCGCAGATTGCAGGCGAAAAAGCGCACAAACGTCGTTGGCACGCCCATCAAGGTTCCCTCGCCCTGCACCGAGCGATAGACTTCCATTACATTCATCGTCAAACTCGACTTCTTTAATCAGGGAAAACTAGAGCGGATGTGCGCTCGGCGCGGGTGATCTCAACGTGGCCGGTGGCGGTCTCCCACAGCCGAATGCGCCAGAGCAGCGCGCCAAACGACGGCGAGACCGCCTCAAGCCGATCCCAGATCCAGTGGGCGATGCGCTCGGCGGTGGTTGGCCCATCGATCAGATCGTTGAGATTGTAGTGGTCGAGCTGGCTGATCACGGCGGTCTGGACGATCTGCTTGATATCGTCCAGATCGATCACCATGCCGTCGTCGCTGGCGCCACGGGCTGGCATAATCGGCCCACGCACGCTGACCTCCAGGCGATACGAGTGGCCGTGGAGCCGCGCGCACTTGCCGCGATGGTTGGGCAGCTGGTGGGCCGCCTCGAAATGAAATTCTTTGGTCAGGATTGCATGCATAAAAATCAGAAGTCAGACATCAAAACTCAGCCCTGTTCGTTGGTGCGCTGCGCTTTGATCTCTGACTTAAATAAGTCGTCTTTATCTGCCATATTGTACCATAATGAATGTATCGCACACCGCAGGTCCTGGGCTGCTGCTCATCTCCTACAGGCCGATAAAGTGCCCGCTGGATCCAAAAACCTGTCTTGACAAATAAAAACCTATGTTCTATATTCAGCCGACTGCTGAGCACCCTGCTCCCATCATCCAGAAAGGATCACGCTATGACCCTCCAGGCAACCGGTACATTCGATGTCCAGATGGCGCCCCAGGCCCAGGACGCCACCGAAGGATCGACGCTGGCCAGATTCTCGCTCGACAAACAGTTCCACGGCGACCTCGAAGCCACCGGCAAGGGCGAGATGCTTAGCGCCCGCACCGCCACCGAGTCGGCCGCCTACGTTGCGATCGAGCGGGTGAGCGGAACGCTGCATGGCCGCAGCGGCACGTTTGTCCTGGTCCACACCGGGATCATGAACAGCCAGAGTCAGCAGCTGTCGATCACGGTCGTGGCCGACTCCGGCACCGAGCAGCTGGCTGGGCTGGCCGGGGAGCTGGCGATCGCAATCGTTGATGGTAAGCACACGTATAGCTTCAGCTACAGCCTATCAGAGGAAGGATAATCCAGCCAGCTTCCTCAGCAGCAGCAGCATTGCGCCCACGATGTTCACAAATCGGCTGAAATAGGCTACACTGTTTTTGCACTTTTTGGATCTCTTGCACGAGGCTGCGATGACTGAACCAAACTTGATAGGCCGCACGCTCCATCATTTTAAAATTGCCGACGAGCTAGGGCGGGGCGGGATGGCGATGGTCTTTCGGGCGCACCAGACCGACCTCAACCGGGTGGTGGCGCTGAAAATCCTCCCTCCTGAGATGACCTACGACCAGAGCTATATTGCCCGGTTTCAGCAGGAGGCGCGCGCGGCGGCGGGCTTGGAGCATAGCCACATCGTGCCGATCTACGAGATCGGCAGCGCCGATGGCTTCTACTACATTGCGATGAAGTACATCGAGGGCGGCACCCTCAAGGAGATCATCGACCGCGATGCGCCAATGCCGCTGGTCCGGGTGATCGAGCTGCTGGAGCCGGTTGGCAAGGCGCTGGACTATGCCCACAAAAAAGGCGTGGTCCACCGCGATATCAAGCCCTCGAATGTGATGATCACACCGGAGAACTGGGTCTACCTAACCGACTTTGGGCTGGCGCGGGCCAACACCGAGGGCACCGCCGGGCTGACCCAGGCCGGGACGATTATGGGCACACCCGAGTATATGTCCCCGGAGCAGGCCCAGGGCATCCCGGTCGGCCCGCCCAGCGACCTCTACGCGCTGGGAATTATGATCTACGAGATGCTGTCGCACGGCATGCCGTTCACTGGCGATAACCCGCAGTCGATTCTGTTCGCCCGCGTGATGCGGGCGCCGAAACCGCCGACCGACTACAACAAAACGATCCCCAGTAAGATTGAAGATGTGCTGATGAAGGCCCTGGCGCGCTCCCCTGAGGCTCGCTTCGCATCGGCGGCAGAGTTATTTGTCGCCCTGCGTGAGGCTGGTGGTCTGGGCAAGGCGCGCCTGGATAGCCCGGCCAGAGGCACGCCGCTCATTGTCGATGAGGCTACGATCGTTACGCCAATGCCGAGCTATCCACCACCAGGCCAGCGGCCACCTTCCCAGCCAAGCTACCCGACGCAGGTCCAGAGCTACCCGCCGCAGCCAAGCTATCCGCCGCAGGGCCAGAGCTACCCGCCGCAAGGCCAGAGCTATCCGCCGCAAGGCCAGAGCTATCCGCAACAGCCAAGCTACCCGCAGCAGGGTGGCTACATTGCCGGCCCCGCTCATCAACAGGCTGCGCCAAACTATATGCCGACCGCTGCCCCGCTGGGCGTGCAG
>JACCRK010000213.1 GCA_013813565.1 Herpetosiphonaceae bacterium | reverse complement strand
CGGATCTGGGTCAGCGGCGATGATGCACCAGGCGCGATCTTCACCCTCACCGTGCCCGTGGCCGATCCCGCCACCATCCCGCCGGACCACGATTGAGCGATTTTCCAGCACTTGCCCAATGATTTTTGGCCGTACGGCTGCTATGCTGCGCATCACACGGTGTTGATGGCAGCATTTGCATTTAATTATTGGTGTGCAACCTGCTATGCTGCTGCGGACAGCCATCTTTTTCCTTGTTGAGGACCTATCCATGAATCAACCGAATCCGCTAGCCTTGGCCCAGCTCCAGGCCCTGGCGCCGCCGACCCTGCCTTCGCTGCGGGCTAGTCGCTACTTTGGCGACGATAACAGCGTTGTGCTGGCCGATTTCACCCCCGCCGACCAGGCCGTGATCAAAGAAATGTATGCCACACTCATCACCTTGATGGGCCACCTGCGCCAGCAAAAAGATACAGCGTTTGATCTTCCCAGCCTGCAGGCGCTGCTGACCCAGCTCAGCTGGCCAGCGCTGATCAAGCAGCTGCAACAGCTTGGCACCACCATGCCCGAGCACGCCGCCACCCATCTGGGCGAGGCCATCCACGATATTCGCGGCGGCAGCTTTGCGGCGCTCTCGATCAACGTGCAGATGCTGAGCCTGGGCCTGGTCGAGGACGATGATCTGCTGCGGATTTTCTTCCTGGTGCGCGACCATCTTAAGATTATGCGCAACGCGGTGCGCGATATCGATCTCCAGCGCTATCGGGCCGACTGGGAGCAGAAGCTGCACAACGTCAAGCTAATTGTGGAGAAATGGACCAATACGATCCACAAAGTATCCAACAGCTCGGCGCAGATCGAGCTGGACTGCCAGTTCGACGGCAATATTTCTGAACGCTGTCTAGAGTTTTCGGCGCTTGACCGGGTGCTCTACAACATGGTCAACAACGCCGTGCGCCACACGGCTGACAAGGTCGTCTATCTCAGCATCTTCCCGGCCGACCCGGCCCAGCCCCACGATGTGCGCTTTGTGATCTACAACGCCATCGCCCCGGAGCATCGCCAGACTCTCCAGCAGCACTTTGGGGATAACCTGAACCAGGTTTTTGGCAGCGGCTTTACCACTGGCGGCTCCGGGCTGGGGCTGCGCATCTGTGCGCACTTCGTCGCCAATGCCTATGGCATTCACAGCTTCGAGGAGGCCACCAGCGCCGGATATTTTGGCGCAACCCTGCTCGATAGCTATTTCGTCAACTGGTTTCACTGGCCGGTCGCCGCCGACTAGGGTGGCACAACAACGCCACGGCAGCCGAGGGCTGCCGTGGCGGGTAAAAACGGAATGACTGCGCGATCAGTGCTGATCGAAATGACGTAAAAATTGCTGTTTCTGCTCATCAATTGCCCGCTGGAGCTGCTGGCGTGAGAGCATCCCCGATAAGACCAGCAGCTCGCCGAGCTGAAAATTCTGTCCCTGGCGCTTCAGCGACGCCTGGCGCGCAATAACCTCGTTAAGCTGCTTGGGTGAGATCAGATGGTTTTGAATCAGGTACTCGCCAAGCCGATTGCTCGGGCCGCCGCCATCTTTGGCCCGCTCCTCTTTCTGGAGCTCCAGGGCGCGGGTGAGGCCCTGGGCGGTCAGCCAGCGCCGCCGGAGCAAGATATCGCCCAGCGGTACAATCCGGCCATAGCGTGACTCCTGTTCCTGTTCGCGGAGAGCGACATCAAGCTGGGACTGGGAGATGAAATGCTGTTGCACCAGGTATTCGCCCAGCCGTTTTGCCGAGGCGGTATTTTTGGCTTGCGGTGGCGCCGGGCTGACCGTTTCTGCAATCTCCTGCATATCCAGTAGCGCCAGGCCCTGTTTGGCGGCTGCATTTTCCGGATCTAGCTGCAGCACCCGCTCAAGACATTCACGCCGCTTGTCGGCCTCATCAAGCACCCCGCTCATCCACAGCCAGGCTGGAGCAAAATCAGGATTCTCCCGCAGAATGGCAACGAGCAACCCCCGCCCCTCTTCACGGCTACCAGCGGCAATCGCTGATCGCGCTTGAGCAAATAGGTTCTCGATACTCACGATAGGTGTCCTTTCCAGATTAACGGGATTTTGCCAGCGCCTGGGCAGCCACGAGCACTGGATCCCAAACCGACGAGACAGGTGGCGCGTAGGTCAGATCACTCCACGCCAGCTCCTCTACTGTCATCCCCGTCGCCAGCGCCACTGCCAGAATATCTACCCGTTTGGCGACTTCTTCATAGCCAACAATTTGTCCCCCAAGCAGTTTTCCGCTGGCGGCATCGCTGACAAGCTTGACGTGCATTGGCCGGGCATTCGGATAATATCCAGCGTGATCGGTTGACTCGATCCGCTGTGATCGCACCGCATAGCCCGCCCGCCGCGCCATTGTCTCGCTCATGCCGGTCGAGGCAATCTGCAGCGCGCCGAACTTGGTCACCGACGACCCGACGACGCCGGCGAACGGACGCTCGACCCCACCGAGGAAGGCGCCCAGGGTGCGGCCCTGCTTGTTGGCGGTCGTGCCAAGTGGAATATAGACCGGCTGATCGAGCACGCGGTGGTTGACCGTACAGCAATCGCCGGCTCCATAGATCCGCGCAACATTGGTTCGGCCCAGGCCATCGATCAGCATGGCCTCGCGCGGCCCAAGCGCGACTCCGGCGGCGCGGGCAAGCTCGTTGTGGGGCGTCACGCCAGTTGCCAGCAGCACAATTTCGCCCGCCAGCTCGGCGCCAGTTGAGCAGGCGCAGGTCACCTGGCCAGCGGCATCGCCGTCAAGATGCGCCAGCTTGGCGCCCAGGTGAATCTGAATGCCGGCCTCGCGCATGGCCGTCTCAATCAGGGCGGCCATCTCGACATCAACGGTGCCCAGTACCTGATCGAGCATATCGATGACGGTGGTTTTAATGCCCAGCTCCAGAAACGCCTCCGCCATCTCGATTCCGATGTAGCCGGCGCCAATCACCACCGCCGAGGCTGGCTTGCGCTCGGCCAGATACTGCTTGATCGCCAGCCCATCGCCCATCGAGCGCAGCCGGAAAACCCCCTTGAGATCGATGCCTGGCAGCGGTGGGCAGCGCACCCCGGCGCCAGTGGCGAGCACCAGATGATCGTAGTGGTCGTGAAAGGTTTTGCCGCTGCTAAGATCGCGCACCGTGATACGTCCGGCGGCGGCATCAACATCAAGCACCTCGTGTTCGGTGCGGACTGTGATACCATCCCGAGCAAACTGGTCCGGAGTGCGGGCGATCAGCGCGTTGTGGTCAGGAACCCAGCCGCCGATGAAATACGGCAGCCCGCAGGCCGAGTAGGAGATAAACGGCTCGCGTTGATAAAGCGTAATATCGAGCTCAGGATTGGTGCGTTTCGCCTTGGCAGCGGCACTTGTCCCGGCGGCAACGCCTCCAACAATGAGGACCCGTTCTGATGCCATATACTGCTCCTTTGCATATATAGTACACGGTGTTGGGGAGCTATAGTGATTATAAAGAGGTAGATACCATGACGATTGTATTACAAACTGATGAGCCGCGTCTACCTGCCCGGCCAAATCGCTTTGGCGCCTGGCTGGTCTATCGTGGGCTGGTCAGGCCGGCCCTGCGCAGCACCTTCAAGCGGATTCTGCTTGATGCCGGCCCGGCGGATTCGGTGCTGGCCGGCTCAGACCCAGTCCTATGTTATGTCACTCACACCTCGTGGTGGGATGGCTATCTGGCCTTTGAGCTTTTTCGACAGGTCTATCCACGCCAGCATTTTCTCATGATGGAAGAGGCCCAGCTACGCCGCTATTTTTTCTTTCGCTGGTGCGGCTGTTTTTCGGTTGATCGCGCCGACGCCCGCGAGGCCGTGCGTTCGCTGCGCTATGCCGCCCGCCTGCTGGCAACCAGGGCGCGGCCGCTGGTCTGGCTGTTTCCACAGGGGCTGATTCGACCTGCCGACCAGCGGCCGCTCGAACTCTATCGTGGGGCCGCCGAGATCGCCACCCGCGCCGCTGGCGTGTGGTGCGTGCCGATCGCGCTGCGCTACGAGTTCGGCCCTGAGCAACGGCCAGACGCCCTGATCGCGGTCGGGGATCCGCTCTGGGTTGGCCAATCCGCTGCTGCGCGGACGGTGCATGCCACCCTTGCCGAGCGTCTGAGCAGCACCGCTGACAGCCTGCGCGACCGCTGGATCGCTGGCGATCTGGCGGCATTTCAGCCGATTCTCCAGGGGAAACAGTCGGCCAACCGGGTGTTTGATGCCGTTCTGGGGCCACTCATTCGCCGGTGGACCGGCAAAAACAGCCGCTAAGATTGTGAGAATACGTATGTTGGCCCATTTTAATGAAGCCTGCTTTTAGGCGTGAAAGCCCACGAGCTTGAGACACCCAAAGGGTACCCGGATGAAACACCCCACTTCAGCGGCTAAAGCTCATTGTGACACTCCTTTGATTGTTACGCAACTACGTATTATAGTAAATCTATGCAAAAAGCCTCCAAATACCGCATCTACTTGACGAACGGCCAGCTGCGCATTCT
>JACCRK010000173.1 GCA_013813565.1 Herpetosiphonaceae bacterium | reverse complement strand
CCGCGGGCATTCAGGTAGCGCACGCGGTCGCGCAGGTCGGCGCGGGTGAGCAGCGCCTGGGCGACGGGGACATCGTAGATCTCGAAGAGCTGGCCGTAGAGATGCATCAGGCGGCCCTGGCCAACCGCCGCCAGGGCCTGCTTATGGGCCATCTCGCGGCGGCGCTTGGGAAAGCCCAGTCGCTCCCAGCCGGCCAGCACCGCCCCGGACGAGACCAGCACCACCTCGCAGCCCCCGGCGCGAAGCTGCGCGATCTGGCGGGCCAGATCGACCATGCGCGGCCGGTGCAGCCGGTCGGTGCCATCGGTGAGCACGCTGGTGCCAAGTTTTACGACAATTCGTTGCGTCATAGGGTGTGAAACCGTGTAAAAGAATGCAGTGGTGGCCAGAGGAAAGCCGGCTTCGACCAGTGTTCATGGATCGTTGGGTACTTTTGATTCGCCACCACCACCCGCAATGCGGGTACCCGGTCCCTCCGCCGGAGAGCGGGTGCCCTTTGGGCGACAAGGGGTTTTCATCCCCCTGGACCCCCATTGTGGAAGAATAATGCCCGTACATATTGCATCTGCCTGTTGGCTTCGATAGGCTTAGCCAACGGCGCACACGCAGGCTGTTTTGAATGGACAGAGGCGCAAAGATTGCCCAATCTTTGCGCCTCTGTTGTACCGCTTGAACCGTGCTGGCTAGCGTGAAGAAACGCCGCGGCCCTTGCCCTTCTTGTCCGGCGTGGCGGCCGACATCGCGACGCTGGGGGTGGCGGCGCCGCCGTTGGCCGCCAGGATTAGCTTAAGCTCGGCCTCTTTGCCAGGCATCCCGTGGCACTGCTTGAACTTCTTGCCGCTGCCGCATGGACACTGCTCGTTGCGCCCGATCTTGGTGGTGTCGCGGCGCTGGGTGGTGACCCGGCCGCGGCTACGCGGCGCATCCTCGTCCTCGGTGGCGTTCGCCGATCCGCCGGCGGTTTGGGCGGCGGCCAGCCGGGCCTCGGCCTCGGCCTGGACCTGGCGCAGACGCAGCTGCCAGTTGGCGGCATCGTTGAAGAAGTTATAGACGATGCTGTGCTGGATATTATCCTTCAGCTCATCAAACATCTTGAAGGCCTCGCGCTTGAAGGCCACCAGCGGGTCCTGCTGGGCCAGCGCGACGTTGCCGATGCCCTGGCGCATCTCATCGACGGCGGTCAGATAGTCGATCCACTCTTTATCGATCGCCTGGAGCATCTCCTGGCGCTCGAAGTGCGGGAAGATTCCGGCGGGGTCGCTGATGCCTGGGACGCGCACATCGCGGCTGAGCAGGTCGCTGTACTGCAGCATCAGCTCCTCGGTCAGCTGATCGTAGGCGGACTGGACCTTCTCCAGGGCGATCTCGACCGCCTGCTCCGGCTGCTTGCCACGCAGCTGGCTGACAAGATCCGGCACATCTTTTTTCAGCCGGGGCGCAATCGCGTGCAGCTGGCGCATAAAGCCGTCCAGGTCCGGCTGGTCAAGCTCGGGGCTATCCAGATAATCCTCGGCCTGAGCCTCGATCTCATCAGCGATCATATCGAAGATACGGTCGCCCATATCCTCGCCGTTCAAGATCGCCTGGCGGTCGGCGTAGATGACCTCGCGCTGCTTGTTGACCACATCGTCGTACTCGACCACATGCTTACGAATATCGAAGTTGTAGCCCTCAACCCGGGTCTGGGCGCTCTCGATGGCTTTATCGAGCAGGCCGGCCTCAATCGGCAGATCCTCCTCATCGCCGCTGAGGCGGGTCATCCACTTCTTGACCATATCCATGCGGCCAAAGCGCTGGAGCAGCTCATCCTCCAGCGAGAGGAAGAAGCGGGACGAGCCGGGGTCGCCCTGGCGTCCAGCGCGCCCGCGCAGCTGGTTGTCGATCCGGCGGGCCTCGTGGCGCTCGGTGCCGACAATATGCAGGCCGCCGAGGGCGATAATCTCCTTGCGCTGAGCCTCAACATCGGCCTGGGCCTCGACCTGGGCCTGAGCCAGCTGCTCCGGGGTAGCCTCGGTGAGGGTGGTGCCGAGCGCCCGAAGCTTCTCCTCGATCAGACCATCGGGGTTGCCGCCGAGCAGAATGTCGGTGCCACGGCCTGCCATATTGGTGGCGATGGTGATGGCGCCCTTGCGGCCAGCCTGGGCCACAATGTAGGCCTCGCGCTCGTGCTGCTTGGCATTGAGCAGATTATGCTGCAAGCCCTCGTTCTCAAGCAAGCGGCTGATCACCTCGGAGCTTTCGATCGAGGTGGTGCCGACTAGAATCGGGCGTCCCTCAGCGTGTTTTTCCTTGATCTCGCTGACCAGCGCGTTGTACTTGGCCTGCTGGTTGGCATAGATCTGGTCGCGCAAATCTTCGCGCACCACTGATTTATTGGTGGGGATGACCACGACCTCAAGGGTATAGATTTTGCTAAACTCTTCGGCCTCGGTGAGCGCGGTTCCGGTCATGCCGGCCAGCTTATTGTACATGCGGAAATAGTTCTGGAACGTGATCGTCGCCAGCGTGACGTTTTCACGGCGGACCTCGACCCCTTCCTTAGCCTCGACAGCCTGGTGCAGGCCATCGGACCAGCGTCGGCCGGGCATGGTTCGCCCAGTGAACTCATCGACGATGATGACCTCGCCGCTTTGTACGACATAATCGTGGTCGCGGTGGAAGACATACTCGGCCTTGAGCGCGTTTTCGAGATAGTGGGTCAGCTCATAGTTCTTGGCATCGTACAAGCTCTCGCCATCGGGCAGGGTCAGCCGGCGCTCCATTGTCTCCAGCCCATCCTCGCTCAGGGTGATACTGCGCGACTTCTCGTCGATCCAGTAGTCGCCATCGGCCTCCTCGCCGGTCTTTTTGAGCTCTTCGGGCGAGACCGTCGACGGCTTCAGGCCGCGAACCAGCCTGGAGAAGCGGGCGTACTCGCTGCTCGACTCCTGGGCCGGGCCGGAGATAATCAGCGGGGTGCGGGCCTCGTCGATCAGAATATTATCAACTTCGTCGACGATCGCGTAGTGCAGCTCACGCTGCACCCGCTGCTCACGCTGCTGGACCATGTTGTCGCGCAGATAGTCGAAGCCAAACTCGTTGTTGGTGCCATAGACCATGTCGGCGGCGTAGGCCTCGCGGCGCTCACACTGGCGCCAGTGGACCAGCCGCGAGTCATCCTGCTTGGCGTCGGGGTCGGTGTAGGCTGGATCGTACAGGGCCGAATACTCATGGCCAATGTAGCCGACCGCCATCCCCAGGTTGTAGTAGATCGGGGCCATCCAGCCGCCGCCGACCTTGGCCAGATAGTCGTTGACCGTGATCAGGTGGGCGCCGCGGCCGGCCAGGGCGTTGAGATACAGCGGCAGGGAGGCGACGAGGGTTTTGCCTTCGCCGGTCTTCATCTCGGCGATGCGCCCTTCGTGGAGCACAATCCCGCCGATCATCTGCACATCGTAGTGGCGCTGGCCGATGGTGCGCCGGGCCGACTCGCGCACCAGCGCGAAGGCCTCCGGCAGCAGCTCATCAAGCGCGCCATCCTCGATCTCGCGCAGCTCTTTTTGATAGTCTTTTTCCACCGTCGAGTCGTGGCGGCTGCGGCTGGCAAAGCGCTGGTCGAGCGCCGCTCGTTCGTCGGCCGTCATCTCAATAAAGCTGGCGCGCAGCTCAGCGGTTTTGGCGCGCAGCTGGTCATCTGAAAGGGCTTTAATTTGGGTCTCCAGCGCGTTGATCGCGTCCACCTGTGGCTGCATTTTCTTGACCACTTTGGCGTTCGGGTCGCCCGCTAGTTTCCCTAACCACTTAAACATTGTGATACCTCGTGTGTCGTTAATATCGGCAGCACGCGGCTGCATCGAGCATTATACCACGCAGGTTTGGGCGACTTCTAGCGGCTGAGTGTTGGCATTGTGCTGGAATTGCCGGTGGTTTGGAGCGCGCCTCGGCCGCTGTCGCCGCCGCTAGATTGCTCGCCTGCTACGCGCTGCTGCGATTTGGCTGGCGGCTGCCCGCCAGACAGAGGCGCGAAACATTTGACAAACAGGCCGATTTTCCGTATAATCCCGCCTACGTCAAAGCACACCCGCCCAGGTGGCGAAATTGGCAGACGCGCTAGGTTGAGGGCCTAGTGACCTTTAAAAGTCGTGTGGGTTCGAGTCCCACCCTGGGCACCATTGGGCGATTAGCTCAGTTGGTAGAGCGTCTCGCTTACACCGAGAATGTCGGGGGTTCGAGTCCCTCATCGCCCACCAATGCCACTTTAGCTCAGTTGGTAGAGCATGCGACTGAAAATTGCAGGGTCTCCGGTTCGAGCCCGGAAGGTGGCACCAATCAACCACGGCACTCAGAAATGAGCGCCGTGGTTTTGTTTTAGCCGCAGTCTACCCGCCCACCTCCAGGGTCTGATCGTGCACGTCGAGCGGGGTGAAGTGGCGCTGGTAGAACTCGGCGCGGGGCAGCCGCGAGGCGTCGCGCATGGCATACTGCTCGGCCCGCGAGAGGTCGCGCGGGTGGTGCCAGCGGGCGTTGTGGACCCAGGCCACGCCACGGGCGCCGCGCAGCGCATCGGCGATCATCTGGGTGTGGCCCCACATCAGCGGCGCGGGCAGCGTGGCGGCGTCGAAGTAGCCGGCCTCGATCACCTCGGCCGGGTTGGGCGTCAGCGCGCCGCCGACGATCTCGGCGGCAAACAGGAGCAGGTGCAGCCCGCCGCGATTCCAGTGCGGGCGCGAGTAGACCCCGATCAGCCCGGTCAGGGCGACGTGCAGCCCGGTCTCCTCGCATGCCTCGCGCACGGCCGCCTGGGCGCAAGTCTCGCCCGGATCCACGCCGCCGCCAGGCAGGCACCACACCTCCCAGTCATCGCGCTTGGTCAGCAGCAGGCGGCCATTCTCGAAAATAGCCACCGCCGCGCCTAAAAGTGTCATTGTCGCTCCTTTTCTACATCTCAGACTAAATCAGCGCCAGTCTAGCATGGGAACGCTGAATTCAGACCTGATGGTTTCCTGGCGCTATTATTGAGCAGACGGGTCTCCGTACCTGTCTGGCCTGCCCGCCTGCTCCACCTCAAATCACATATAATTAGGCCAGCACCGCCGATCCTGGTGAA
>JACCRK010000381.1 GCA_013813565.1 Herpetosiphonaceae bacterium | reverse complement strand
CCGAGCCGGAGGTGGCCTATGGCGGCGGCGTGTTCTACTGCAAAGACGCCTTCGAGGGCCTCGACACGATGGACAAGCTCTCCGACCCGGCCGGGCGCGAGGAGTTTATGGCCCAGATGGAGGAGGCCGCCCGGGCCGGGCTGAAGGCGCCCGAGCGCGGCCGGACCACGCTGGAGAAGCTCGGCAAGCAGGGCGGCCAGCGCTCCGACGTGTCGCTGACCAACCCAGTGCCGACGCCGCCGTTCTGGGGCACCCAGGTGGCCAAAAAAATCCGCCTCGACGACGTCTCGCCCTACTTGGACCTGAACACGCTCTGGCGGCTGGCCTGGGGGATCAAGAACCTCAAGGGCGCCGAGTACGATCGGCTGATCAGCGAGGAGTTTATGCCGCGGCTCAAGCAGATGCAGGCCGAGGCCAAACAGACCGGCTGGCTGCAGCCCCAGGCGGTCTACGGCTACTTCCCCTGCCAGGCCGACGGCGAGGAGCTGGTCGTCTACGACCCCAAAGATCGCAAAGTAGCGCTGACTCGCTTCGTCTTCCCGCGCCAGCCCGCCCGCGACCACCTGTGTCTGGCCGACTATTTCCGGCCGATCGGCAGCGGCGAGTTCGACGTGGTCGGGCTCCAGATCGTCACGATGGGCCACAGCGCGGCCGAGAACGTCGATCAGCTCCAGAAGTCGGGCGACTACAGCGAGTCCTACTTCCGCCACGGCCTGAGCACGACCTACGCCGAGGCGCTGGCCGAGTACACCAACAAGATCATCAGCCAGGGCCTGGGCCTGAGCCACCAGGCCAAGCGCTACTCGTGGGGCTACCCGGCCTGCCCGGATGTCGAGGAGCACGCCAAGCTGTTCGCGGTGCTGCCGGCCAAGGAGATCGGCATCAACCTGACCACCGGCTTCCAGCTCGACCCCGAGCAGAGCACCGCCGCAATCGTGGTGCACCACCCCGAGGCCAAGTACTTCTCGATCGGCTCCGGGGCCGAGCGTGCCGAGGCCGATCTGGCCGAGCTGGTTGGCTAGGTTTTCCACGAAGCGCACAAAGGGGCACACAAGATTTTCTCTTGCGTGCCCCTTTGTGTGCTTCAAGCTTGCTACGCATAAGGACGAATTCCCATGAGTGGACCTTTTCGCTGGAACCTGGCCAAGCTCGAACAACTCGGCCGGATGGTCGAGCGTTCCGAATCCCCGCCGGAAGCC
This sequence comes from Herpetosiphonaceae bacterium, assembly GCA_013813565.1. Classification (GTDB taxonomy): domain Bacteria; phylum Chloroflexota; class Chloroflexia; order Chloroflexales; family Herpetosiphonaceae; genus JACCRK01. Next base: position 2,930 of record JACCRK010000381.1, on the reverse strand, counting down.
GCGTTTGTCACCGAGATCCAGCAGGCCTGCGTGCGGATTTTGGGGCAGGCCGGCGATGCCGATCTGGTCTTTATCGGGCGCTCTCCGGCCAACCTCTTCGACTATCTCAGCGGTATTCTCGCCGACACCTCGTGGGCCACCCGCTGCACGCTGATCAATGTGTCGCTGCGGGCCGACTCGATCGCTGCCATTCGCCACGCCTATCCGACGGCCCTCCCGGCCATCTACGCCCACCTGACCGCCGCCGGCCTCGCGCCCGCGCAGATCTGCCGCCGTTCTGCGCCGATTGCGCTGGTTGATCTGGTTGATACCGGAACAACTTTTGGCCTCCTTCTCGATCTCTGGCGGGACTGGGCCGTCCGTGAGGGCTGCGATCCGGCCGCCCTTGTGCGTCGGCTCCGGCTGGTTGGCATCACGATCCAGCAGCCAACCAGCCCGAAAACCTGGCGCTGGCATCAGCATGCGCCGTGGACGCGGCAGCTGCGGCCGAGCGCGATCAAAAACGTCTCGCTCCCTGGACACCTCTGGCGCGAGCTGGGCAATTCGCAACCGAAGCATGAGCGCTGGAATCCGCCGTGGCGGTGGGGCGATGCGCTGATGGCGGAGCCGCCCCGCGACCAAACATCGATCGACGCCCTCTGGCTGGCCCTCCAGCTGTACACCCTGGGATCCTCGCGACTGCATCGGCAGGAATTTGCCCGCCGTCTGGTCCACGAGCGGGCCATGCGCGAGGCCTGGTGCCGGACGCTGGCGCAAGAGCTCCGCGGGATGCGGCCCCGCGGCTGACCCAGAGCATCCAGCGCCGCCTTGCGTTGGAGGCGCCTCCAAATACACTTGATGCGGATGGACAACCCTGCCGTGCCCCTTCTTTTTTGGCTCCACAAAGCATGGACGGTGGGTCTCCGTGCCCGTCCGCGCTAGCTGCCAGCTGCCAGCTACTAGCTACTGCTGTCCCTTGCGGATCATCAAAATCCTTGTATACTTCGAACATTAGAAGCATTTACCGAGTGATACACACTATGCCTGACCAGACCACCACCAGCCCGCAGCTCACCAGCCTGCTCCGCACCGTCTCGCGCCTGATTGGGCGGCGGGCGATGGGCGAGACGCTGAACCTGATTCTGGGCGCCGATCTGTCGGTCTCGCAGCTGGCGGCCCTGATTGTAGTCCAGCGCGAAGGGGCGCTGAGCCTGACCGCGCTGAGCGCCGGACTGAGCATGTCGCTTTCCAACACCAGCTATCTCACCGACCAGCTAGTGAAGCGCGGCCTGCTAACGCGCTGCGAGGACCCCGCCGACCGCCGCCAAAAGGTCATCGCGCTCAGCGGGGCGGCGACCGAGCTGCTTGACCAAATTGTCCACGTTCGCATCACCAGTATCGAGGACACCATGGTTGCTGTCCCAATCGAGCTGCGCCAGCAACTAGAGGCTATTCTAGCCCAGGTTGTGCCGTATCTTCAGCCACTCCCGCCAGTTTAAGGAGCATGTTTTTTTATGGCAGCAACCACTGCGTTTCCGCGGGCCACCCGCATCGACTACGCCGAAACCCTCGACAGCCGCACCAAGGTGATCATTATGGTCGGCGTGCTGCTGGGGTTATTTCTCTCGGCGCTCGACCAGACGATTGTCTCCACCGCCCTGCCGCGTATCGTCAGCGACCTGAAGGGCATCGAGCTGCTGGCCTGGGTCTCGACCGCCTACCTGCTGACCAACACCGCGATGGTGCCGATCTACGGCAAGCTCTCCGACATCTACGGCCGCAAGATCGTGCTGATCAGCGGGATTATTATCTTTCTGATCAGCTCGATGCTGTGCGGGATCGCCAGCTCGATGCTGCAGCTGGTGATCTTCCGGGGGTTGCAGGGGCTTGGCGGCGCGGCGCTGACCTCGACCGCCTTTGCCGTGCCGGCCGATCTGTATGCCCCCGCCGAGCGTCCCCGGCTCCAGGGGCTGACGATGGCGGTCTTTGGACTGGCCAGCGTCGTGGGACCATACCTAGGCGGCCTGCTGACCGACTATCTGAGCTGGCACTGGGTCTTTTTTGTCAACCTGCCGGTCGGCCTGGTCGCGCTAACCTTCATTGTGCTGAAAATGCCCAAGCTCGACAGCGGCCTGCGCCCACGGATCGACTACTTTGGCGCGCTGTTTCTGCTGATCACGGTCGTGCCGTTTTTGATCGGCCTAACGCTGGATAAAACGCGCTTTGGCTGGAGCTCCCCGCTCATCCTGGGTCTGTTTGCGCTGTCGGCGTTTGGCCTGGTGATTTTTGTCCTCATCGAGCGCCGGGCGCCGTCGCCCATTCTGCCGTTCAACCTGTTCCGCAACCGCGTGTTTGCCCTGATCATCCCTATGTCCGTCCTGATTGGGGCGGCCTTTTTTGCGGCGGTGTTGTTTCTATCGCTGTACCTGATCAATGTGCTGGGCGTGACCGCCACCGAGGCGGGCACGGCGCTGATCCCGCTGATGGGCGGCATGGTGTTTAGCTCGATCGTCTCGGCGGCGATTGTGCAGCGGATCGGCCGCTACAAGCCGTTTATCCTGCTCGGCCTGACGCTGATGGCGCTGGCGTTTTTGTGGATGCTCCAGCTCGATGTGAGCACAACCCTGTGGACGGTCAGGGGGCAGATGATCGTCCTCGGCCTGGGCCTGGGCATGTCGATGCCGATCCTGACGCTGGCGCTGCAAAACGCGGTTGACCCGATGGATATCGGCGCGGCCACCTCGGGCCGCCAGTTCTTCCAGCAGCTCGGCCAGGTGGTTGGCTCGGCGGTGTTCGGGGTGATCCTGACCGGGACGCTGACGACGGCCCTGACCGCCAATCTGGCCCCGATCACCGCCAAGCTGCCGCCGGCCCAGGCGGCCCTGTTCGACGTCAGCAAGCTGCGCAACGGCTCGGGCGGCGGCGAGGGCGCCGGCGAGGCGGTCGATATC
>JACCRK010000377.1 GCA_013813565.1 Herpetosiphonaceae bacterium | reverse complement strand
GGCCCCGGCCTCGCTGACGATCAGGTAGCGCAGCGCTGGGACCCGGCGGATCAGGTCGGCGGTGAGCTGCTCGGTCTCGCGCGAGGCCGTGCCGTTGCCAATCGCCACCAGGGTAACGCGGTGCTTCTCGGCCAGCCTGGACAGCGTCTGCAGCGCGGTGTCGCGTCCGCCGCCGCCGGTATGCGGGTAGATCGTGGTCGTCTCCAGCACGGTGCCCGTCGGCGCGACGACCGCGATCTTGCAGCCGGTGCGAAAGCCGGGGTCGATGCCGAGCACCACATTCCCGGCGATCGGCGGCTGGAGCAGCAGCGCCTGCACATTCTTGGCGAACACGGTGATCGCGTGGGCCTCGGCGGCCTCGGTCAGGGTGCGGCGCACGTCGCGCTCGATCGCGGGCAGCAGCAGCCGCTCGGCGGAGTCGGCGATCGCCAGCGTCAGCTGGTCGGCCCAGGGCGAGCGCTGGTCGGGGCGGAAGGCCGCCAGCACGGCGTCGCGCCAGTCGCGCTCGGCCACGGCCAGCCGGACCCGCAGGACGCCCTCGCTCTCGCCGCGGTTGAGCGCCAGCACCTGGTAGGGCTTGAGCCGGCTGGCGACCGCCTCGAACTCGTAGTAGGTCTGAAATACGCCCTTCAGGTCGGGCGCATCGGCGATCTTCTGGCTGCCGACGACGCCCCAGCGCAGCGCCCGCTCGCGGGTGGCCCGGCGCACCTCGGCGTGCTCGCTGATTGTCTCGGCGACGATGTCGCGGGCACCGGCCAGGGCATCCTCAATGCTCGAAACCTCATCACCGAGAAAACGGGCGGCGACGGCCTCGATCGGCTCGCGGCCCCCGGCCTGGGCCAGAATCACCTCGGCCAGCGGGAGCAGGCCGCGCTCGCGGGCGATGCTGGCGCGGGTGCGGCGCTTCTGCTTGTAGGGCGCGTACAGGTCCTCGAGGGTGGTCTTGTCGCTGGCGTCGAGCAGGGCGACGTGGAGCTCGTCGGTGAGCTTGCCCTGCTCGGTGATGGCGGCGATGATCGTCTGGCGGCGATCCTCCAGCTCGCGCAGGCGGGCGAGCGTGGTCTGGATGCGGCGGAGCTGGTCCTCGTCGAGGCCGTCGGTCTGCTCCTTGCGGTAGCGGGCGACGAAGGGCAGGGTGTTGCCGGCGTCAAACAGGGCAATTGTCGCCGCGACCTGCTCGGGGCGTACCTTGAGCTGGCTGGCGATCTGGTGTTCGTAGTTCATGGTGTTTCTCTTCTTAAATAATTGTCGCTTCGGACAGAGTAGCACAGATTGGCGGATCGGGGATCAGGCCAGGGTTTATGTGCTCTCCCTTCATCAATCGGTCACTTTTGATTCGCCACCCTTCCGTCCCACTGCCCAGCGGGCATCCGAGGGAAACCCAGGAGGTTTTCATCCCCCTGCCGCCCAAGGGGCACCCGCCTAAAGTTTAGTTTGTAGAGTGAATACGGGTGGTGGTTACAGCCAATACGAGTGCTGAGAAGGCGTGAACACATAATCCCTGGCCTACTGATGGCTCCACACACGTTTCATAGCTTGGATGTCGCTTAGCGAAAGACACAGGTTACCCGATCGGCATGCCAGGACACATAGCCGGTATGCGGAAACTCCAGCGTCTGGGCGATGGGCGTGGCACTCACACATGCCTCCTGGATACTCCCCGTGGCCTGGTAGCGCTGCCAGAATGCATCGCTCCAGGCCTGGTCGCCCGTGGCGACCAATTCGCTCCGCCACTGCTCGGCTGCATCCTGGCGGCCCAGCACAATCGCCGTGACCATGAGCTGGAAACGGCTGACCCGTGCAACCTGCGTATACGGAATGGCGCCCTCAGTGTCGGCTTTGGGCGCAGCCAGAATAGCCTCATAGCCTGCGTAGGCCGCAGCGTAGTCGCCATCACGAAACAGGCGGGCGGCGTCGATCAACGCCCAGAATGGCTCCGATTCATCCGGCACATACTCCACGCGATCAAAGCGGTACGCGGCACCATCCCAGACGAACGTGCTCAGCGTCCGGCGCTGGCAGCAGCCCCCGACCGAGCCAACGCCGCCCCCTTCCAGCTGGAACTCTTGAACGCCATCATCATTGGCGTCCACCAGGCGGTATTCGGCGAAGGAGTGGGCAATGTTCGGCTCCAGGTCATGGCTTGGGGTATAGATGGTTGAGGACAAAATACTGCGCAGCCCGCCAGCACTCCACTGCCAGATATCGGGGTATCCAAAACACGTATGGGCACCGCAGTGGCCGGAGTCGGTGATGATTTCCGCCTGACCATCTCCCGTGATATCGGCAATGTTCCAGAGAAAGGTGGGCATCAGCAATGATTTTTCCATGCCTTCAGTCGTTGTGGTGTGCGCGACGACGCTGTAGCGCCCCTGGTCTTGGGAAAAGACCATGAGGTGCTGGACAGGCGGGCCGGGCTGTCGATGGCTGGGCGGACGATTGGCGAACATGGAAATAATGATCTCATCCTGGCCATCAGCGTTGAGGTCGGCCAGCTGGATCTCATCGGTGGTGTTCTCGGAGTAGTATCCCCCTGCGCCGCCCCCTGGCGCAAGTGTCTGTAAAATCGTGCGCCATTCCGCGACCAGCTCCCGAATTCGCGGTGGATTGGCCGGGGAGTCGTTCAGCCACTCCACAATCGCGGCGGGGGCGTTCAGCCAGTCCGGCGGGTCAGGGAAGTGGCCGGAGCCGAGCCGCGGGGTTGGGTGCGGGGTCGGGATGGCTTCGGCCACCGAGGTCGTTGGCGGCGCTGGGGCAAGCTGAATAGCCTGAATATCATCACCAGGCAAGGGCAGATCCGGCAGCTGCTGCCCATCGGCCTGCACGCGGAGCAGCCCATCCCACTGCCAGATCATGCCAAACCACAGACTATTGTCACGCGCCATCTGCGATATTGAGAGCCGCGGTGTTGTCAGCTGAAACGCGCTTTGTTCCTGCAGTGAGTCGGTCCGCAGCACCCGCACGATGACCTTCCCAGCTTCCTGATCCTGGACAATCCGCAGGGTCGTTCCAGCCGGGTCGAACGACAGATTCGGCACCTCGATTCCAAGGCCGCTATCTGGTGGAGCCACGCGCACCTCACGGATCGCCCCGTCCGCGCCATCAATGACCAGCAGATTGAGTGGGCGGGGTTGCAGCTGGTCGTAGGCGCTGATTGGTGTCGGTGCCCTCGGCGGCGCCACCCAGAGATCGTGCGACTGAGGATGCAGCGCGATGGCGCCAATCCCACCGCTGAGCACCTGGGTGTTCACGACCATCCCCGTCGTCAATTCAACAAGCTGGACATGGCCAGGCGGGGTCTGCTCAAAACTGGTCTGGCGTTCATTCTGCGCACATGCCAGCATGGTCCCAGCAATAGCATACAGATCGCACGGACCAAGCGGTTTGCCCGGCGACCACTGTCTGGCTGCCAGATCAAACACCACGAGATCCGTGCGAAACTCCATAAAGGCAATCCGGTGAGTATGCAGCAGAAAGAGCTGGGCGGTCTCCTCCTGCACCGCAATCGGGATAAACCAAGCGCCCAGATCCTCGGGAGGCGTGTCAATCAGTCGATGCTGCCAGCGCTCGGCACCATCCTCGGCGCTGATCACATGCAGGTCATGCTGATTGACGGCATACAGCGTGGTCCCCAGCGGATTCGTGAGCATGCGGAGCGGATAGTTGGTCGCTGTAAAGACCCGGCTAAAGAAATGGTCGCCGCTGACGGGATCATAGGCCGCTAGACGGGCGAGGCGCGGGGCGCTATCAAGCACGGTGCTGAGGACATACAGCCGGCCTGGCCCCTCGGCGGCTGGCGGTGCCGTGGGTGGCTGTGGGGTCTGGGGTGGGGTCGGCGTCGCTGGCATCGGCGTCACTGGCGCTGTGGCCATGCCACACCCGCTGAAGAGCAGCAGAATCAACAGGAGCAGGGAACGTGGTCGTCGCATATCGGATCTCCGCTGGCATAGCGAGGGGATTCCCTCATCGTATCAAGCTTATTCTTAGCGGGCGCTCCTGTGGCGTGATGGGATTACCACAGCGGCTGAGCACGTCGAAGGGTCGCTATCGAAGGTTTTGGGCTTGTTCGTTCTCGCATGAATCATTGGTTACTTTTGATTCGCCACCTGGCGCCCAAAGGGCACCCCGGGCACCCGGTCCCTCCCCGGGAGGGCGGGTGCCCCTTGGGCGTCAGGGGGTTTTCATCCCCCTGGACTCCCTAAATTTTAGATTGTGGATAGTTAATGTTTCGTGGCCACACTTTCCGGTGTGAATCCCCAATCCCCTAATCCCGCCGCACCAAAAACTCCAGGGCTACGCGATTAAAGTCGGCCGGCTGCTCCATGC
>JACCRK010000072.1 GCA_013813565.1 Herpetosiphonaceae bacterium | reverse complement strand
TATGTCGATAGCCACGGCCAGAGCGAGGTTGCCTTCGGCCTGTGTCGGTTGCTCGGCTTTGATCTGCTGCCACGCTTGAAGCCCATCCATACGCAAAAACTCTACCTGCCCAGTGCTGCACATGCCGCCCGCTATCCACGCCTGGCGCTTGTGCTAACGCGGGTTATTGATTGGAGCCTCATCCGCCAGCAGTACGATGATCTCATCAAATATGCGACCGCGCTCCGCAGTGGCATCGCCGAGGCCGAGGCGATCCTGAGCCGCTTCACGCGGCAGACGAGCCATGCAACCTACCGCGCGATGGCCGAACTCGGGCGGGTGATGAAGACGATCTTTCTGTGCCGCTACGTGCATGATCTGAACCTGCGCCGCGAAATTCATGAGGGGCTGAATGTGGTGGAAAACTGGAACAGCGCCAATAGCTTTATTTGCTATGGCAGGCAAGGCGAGTTCGCGACCAACAAGCGTGAGCACATGGAAATGGCAATGTTGGCGCTGCATCTGCTCCAAAACTGCCTCGTGTACATTAACACGTTGATGTTTCAGGAGATCCTGGCTGACCCTGCCTGGATGGCCCGGATGACCAAGGCGGATTTGCGGGCATTGACGCCGCTGATCTACCATCATATCAATCCCTACGGAACGTTTACCCTTGATCTAACGACCCGGTTACCCTTTCGAGACCTCCTGGCCGCATAATCCGCCGATCAACGGAGTTCCGAAGGGTCAACTATGTCAAAATATTAACGATTTTTAATGCTGTGGCGTCCGGTGACACGAATCTTGGTGTTAGGCCCTTTAGTGAGTGTCAGCGTGGGAACTATACGCTATGGGGACGGATACCCTATATCGTCACGGCAGTTCATCCACTATACTGTCATCAGCAATTCAGCAATTCAGCAGTTCGGGATGTTGCTTCCTCGCACGTCAGACCTGCATACGATGAAAGGATTACGATGTCCAAACTTGATCCACCGCCTGCTATTTCCCGTCGAACCCGAACTGTTGCCATTCCGGTAGATCTTCATGATCGTTTGCGTATTGAAGCCTTGCAGCAGAGTATTCGGCAGAAACGGCGCATCAGCATCCAGGATATTGCCGAACGAGCGGTGAAGCACTATCTTGATCAGTCCAGTATGTCCGTCCCTGAATAGTGGCTGCCATCGCTTCCATTTGTGACGCACTCGAAAAGGGGAGTTTTTATGAAAAATACCTCTTGGTTTACAATCGATCCCCACCATGAAACATTTTTTAGCAAGGCGATCGGCATTATCAATGTATTTCGTGATAATACCGACATCCGTCTTGATCTCAACATCAGCGATCGGCCTGATATTGCACAGGCCATTCACGAACATCATGATCAATCAGGACCGGGAGATGGTGAGACAGTTTGGACGGTGGTAGAGGAGGTCCAGTCCGTTGTTCTTCAGATTAGATTGAAGACACACGCGCAGGGAGATATTTCGTTTTATCTCATTTTCGACCTTCACGATCGCAACCAGCAAAGGCTGGTGTTGGAGATTGCCTACTATGGAGCTGTTGGTTTATGTTCAACAGCGGTGACATCAAACAGTTTTATGGAAGCACCATCTATTCGTATTGATGTTACGAGCCAACTCCCGCATTCCGACTGGGTTGCAAATCCTACTCCTCTCGGCCCAGCTCTTCCTCGAAACGATCGACGTGCATTTTTACAAGCACAGAAAAGGCAAGCAGGGTTGGAGATTGCCTCAGATACCACAATTCATGTGCGTCAGTATCCAGAAGACGACGTTGATCACGCTATTGCGGCCGCAACACCGTTAACGTGCGTTGGTGTCAGTGGCGATTACATCATGGCCTCTTTGCAGGTTGATGGAACCACATCTGCCACAAAAACGTGGATGGCGTTGCCAACCGGATCTGTCTCTGCCTCCTGGACCATGATGCCCACCGCCACACGCCTGATGGCCAGGCTTACCATTCTCTACCCACTTCTCCATGGTGAGGAGCACGGTGAACACATTATGTTTGATCTGACAACGGCCACCAACGAAAATGCACCGATTAGTGGTGTTCTGAAAGCGATTCTGGATCAGCGGATTGTCGTAAACGTCGCAGATGCGAAACCAGGAGAGATCGTCGACGGTGTACGGCTCACGCCGCAGCCTGTGCATTATTTTGCAGATTATGTAGCCTACGCACTAACACTCGGCGCGCTACCACAGGATTTCCATTTACTCCCTAAACTTTTAGGGGACCACGCGATTCGCGCTATCAGTACATACCTAAAAGACAAGACGGAAATAACCTTGTCAGCCTAAGAGCTGAGGTTGGCGCTTCTTTTCCATGAACCACAAGCGACATGAGCATAAAGTTGATCGATAATCAATCCCACTAGTGAGGAGCCTCTATATGTCTGAATCAGACTCGCCAGTCCATCACGATCACGCATCGCACCAGCTACGCTTAACGTTTTTGCGTGCTGCCGCAGTGACAATTGGCGTCTTTACCGTTATTTCACTTCTGGCATCACTGGTAGACCCAACACTTCCCCCCTATACGATTCCGCTTCAAATTGGTCTGGCGTTATCATGCGCTATTTCTTTCTGGATGGGGCGTCGTGGTCTTGCTACCGTCGGTGGGCTCGTATTAAGTATTAGCCTCATCATTGCGATTACGTTCGCGGGGACACCAAAAGAGTTAGTCGAGCGACCGCTTGGTGTCTCCTACATGATCGCGATCCTGGTGGCGGGAATGGTTTCAGGTGCGAGCGCGGTTCTGCTCACAAGCGGCATATCCCTCGCACTTCTGACTACTTTTGCCCTAATGTACGGAGCGTTTCAAGATTCCTCGTCCACCTACATCATTACGACCATGTTGATCATCCTTGTAAGCGGAGGATTAGCAACACTCATTTTTCGCAGCCAGCAGCGATTGCTGATGCGTGCCCAGGAGCAAACCCAGCAGGCAGTTATGGCGCGGCACGATCTCGAAGAACGTGGGGCGGCATTACAGACATCGAATAGTCAACTTTTGGAGGCAAACACCGCACAACTGGCTATGCTTCAGACGATCGCGGAATTAGAGACGCCTGCCATACCTTTGCTTGATGGTGTGCTTGTTGTACCGCTGGTTGGTCATCTTGACACCAGGCGCATGGATCATTTGCGGATAAGTGTTCTCAATTCCATTTATACGCAGAAAGTTCACACGGTGATTCTGGATATCACCGGGATACACCTTATCGACACCGGCGTGACACAGAATCTCCAGGAGCTGGGCCAAGCGGTAGGACTCCTGGGGGCAAAAGTTATGATGACAGGCATCAGCCCTGAAATTGCCAGCACTATCGTGTCACTTGGCCTTGATTTCAATGATTTTGAAACATGCGCGCACTTGCAAGATGGTGTTGGAAGAATACTATCGCGGAACTAATTGGAGGTGAGAAACGAGGGGTCTTATGAGTAGACGTAGGAGATACTCATCACGATGAATGATCGAACCCGCTTGCTCGCAGTACTATGGACAGATCTGGAGCACACCCTTAATCATCTTGGAACCTACGGCGGATTAATGAGTCCTTCTGTGTACGACACGGCCCAGTGTCTGCGCTACAATCCGCCGTCTAATCCCTGGCCTGCAGTTAGTTGGCTGATTGAGCAGCAGCGCAAGGACGGCGGCTGGTCGACGCCGACGGCACCTCGGGCGCGCTACATGCCGACGCTTGCGGCTATTCTGGCGCTTGTTTCGCTGCATCCCAAGCGGAAATCGACACTTGCGGCTATCCAGGGCGGCCTTGACTTTATCCGCCGGCGGCAGTGGGATGACTGGGCGACGCTGGGCGACGATCTCCCCGGCGGCGTCGAATTGATTCTCCCACTGCTGCTCAATCATGCACGGGATGTCAAGCTCCCGATCGACCTCGAACCCTATGCTGCATTAGTTGCTTTAGGGAAACAGCGCAGCACGTATATACAAACACAAACCTTGTCGCACCTGGCTGGCACCACCGCCGCCCATGGGTGGGAAGGCTGGGGCGAGCAGCCTGATCCAGCCTTCGTTGACGGATCAAAAACGGTCGGCCATAGTCCAACTGCCTCAGCGGTATGGTTAAGCAAGGCGCGTTCCGATCCGAACCTTCATGACATCTGTGGCCATGTCGAAGCTGGATTACAGGCAGCCTGGGCCGCAACGACAACCACTATCGAGGGCGTCTTCACAACCTGCTGGCCGATCACTCATTTCGAGCGGACGTTTGCGTTGTATCCCCTGCTGCTGGCAGGGTTTTTTAATCCGAGCGCCGCCAGTTGGATTCCCCTATCGACTCGCGCGGTGATCGATCGACAAATCACCCATTTACATGCGGCGATTACGCCCAAAGGTCTGGGATTCACCGATTGGTTTTTGGCCGACGGCGATGATACTGCCGTGGCCACGGCAATCCTGGCAGCGTATGACCATGCGGTTTCACCCAAAACGCTTATGCGCTTCAAGAGTCCGCACAGCAATCATTTTTGTGCCTGGCAAGGCGAACTCCAATCATCGCCGAGCGTCACCGCCCATGCGCTGCACGCACTGGCACTCTTGCAACACGACGAGCCGCTCGCTGGGTACCAGAACTACCTCCTGAAACAGCAGCTTCCCAGCGGACTTTGGGCTGGCGAGAAATGGAACATCAGCACCATTTATACAACATCTCAGATCATGATTGGACTGATGCAATCAGGAAGGGTCGATGTGATCCCCGCACTCTGTCAATCGCTCGTCCTGTTTCAGCATCCCAACGGCGCATGGGGTATGGATGAATTGTCAGCTGAAGAAACAAGTTATGCTGTGCTGGCGCTCCTCATGGCCAAACAGGCGCATCTTCTGCCGGAGGAGCTCTATCCCACGCTTACGCAGGCCAAAGACTGGATGTGCACAGAGTACCGACCATTTGACCCGAACGGAGTTCCACTTTGGCTCGGCAAAGAAGCATACCGGCCATTACGTGTCTCGCGGTCCTTCGAGATCGTCGGGTTGATCGCACTACTCCAAGAGGAAGGTGTCTGATGCCGCAGCATTCGCAATCCGCTGCACAGCCGATCAAGGCGGTGATCTTTGATCGAGATGGGGTGCTGGCTTTTTTTGATCAGCCACATGCGCATTCTCGGTGCGCTCCTACCCCTCTCACTACGCGAGATGGCGACTCACTGGAGCGAGCATGGCCGGCAAACAGGGTGGCCACAGACATTGGCCGAGGAGGCGGTTTTTTTCAGACGGTTCTGGGAACAACTGGGCCGCCACTGTCAGCTGTCCACCGCAGCGGTCCAAGCCCTGATCGCGTGGGACTATAAAGAAGTCCTCCGGCCCTTTGATGAGGCCCGGGCCGTCCTAGCCCATCTCAAGGAGCATGGCTTCAAAATCGGCGTTTTATCGAACTTTAGCCTGGCGTCGCTGGAACCCTCGCTGGAGCATCTGGGTCTGAGCGCGTATGTTGACACTGCGTGCGCCGCAACGGTTATTGGCGTGTCCAAACCGCATCCAGACGCCTACAGGATTGTTGCTGATCGCCTGGGTGTTCCAGCCAGCGACTGCCTGTTCATCGACGACGAAGCAGAACATGTGCAAGGGGCTCAGGCGGTTGGAATGCACGCATGCCTTTTGGAGCGAGACGGCCGCACCGTGCGCCAGGGTGACTCGTTGTGGCGAATTACCAGCCTGTTTGATATCATCGAGCCAAATGTGTTCGTCCAGCACCAGGCCCGGTAATAAGGAGTTTCTCATGGCAGAACCGCTCTCATGGTCTGAATTTCGGGCACTTCCACGAGACACAATTCAGACACTTGTCCCTAAATCGGTCGTGTGCACGCTTGGTGGCACGCGGCGAGCTGCCGCATTTGCCGGCATTCAACCATCGAGTATAGAATATATCCATTGGTCGCGGCAGCACATGCTCACCTGGTTCGATATCTTTGCGAAGTACGGCGTTGAACATATTTTTTTGGCCGCGACGAGAGTGACAGAGTTCAAAGAACAGGGGCGGCATGCGCAGATTCTGTCCGTCGTCGATAATGCGATTGCCGATGATGCGATGCTCCATGCCTATGCGTGTCGCCAGTGGCGTACCAGAGTTATTGGTGATCCGGCGAGCACTTTCATCCAAGGCATCACTGATCGGTTCAGCAAAAACCAGCCGCCGCACTACGCGATGACTCTGTGGTATATGATTGTCCCGTCCTTTGATGCGATTTGGGATTGGATGTGCCAGGCTATCGTGGCGGCAACTGCCACGACCCGCCAGGCCGCAATGCACGCATTCTATGGGGAGGCTATTCCGCCGGCCAAATTACTTATTTCGTTCGGCAAGCCCGTAGTATCCGCAGACCTTATCCCTCCGCTGATTAGCGACGAGCTCCAGTGTTATTGGTCGCAAAAACCGGGGTATAGCCTGGGGGAGGACGATTTTCTCTCGATTATGTATGATTTTGCGTACATGCGTGCCACCTGGCGCGAGAATAAAACTGGTCGTGCGGAGGAGGCGCTGCTCGACCAGACACGTTGGAACTCTGCGGGGATTGTCGGGCTTGGTCAGCGACTGGGGCCATTTTGGTTTCCACGGCACATCGACTCGGAGACCTAGCGGGGCAGTCAGCCAGCTCCTTCCGCCACAGCACGGGAATGGCCTGGCTGACCATCCTAGTCCTGTCAGCGCCGCTTAACGGCCTAGTACCGACATTCCTGTCCCGAGCCGTCACTTGGAATTTTGCCTATTAGCAGCGGTATTTTGGATACATTAAGGAGACACCATGAAAGTCACGAAAGAAACGCTTCGGTCGGTCGGCATCGTTGGACTGATTGGATTGCTTTCAATCATGAGGTACCGTATGCGGCTCATCACGCAGAAAGGCATTCCACTGTTTGATATTCGTCGCGAAGACTAGTCCCACATGTGACGTGACATCTGATCCGTTGTCAGATGTCACGTCACATGTGGGTTTAAGATGCGTTATTTGTCCGCTCTTTATCAAATACTCTATACTGGACCCCATGACCTGCACAGTGGATCCCATGGAATGGAGTACACTGCACCAATGAAAAAGTCTTACACACCCGCCTTTAAAGCCCAGGTCGTCCAGGAGCTCTTAAAGGAAACCAAAACGCTGACCCAGCTGGCCACCGACCACAATGTCCATCCGAACGTCCTGCGGGATTGGCGGTCGACCGCCCTGGCTGGCTTACCCAGTCTGTTTACGAAGGCCGATACGGTTGCCTCGCTCCGCGCCACGTACGAGCAGCAGCAGGAAGATTTATTTGCCCAGATTGGCCGGCTCACCACCCAGCTCACCTGGCTTAAAAAAAAATCTGGCCTTGACGTTGACAAGACCTGAGCGCATGCAGCTCGTTGACCGCCCACTCAGCGCCATCCCGCTGACCGCCCAGGCCGACCTGCTCAGCCTCAGCCGACGCAGCCTGTACTATCAGCCGGTGCCGCCGGCGCCCGCAGAGGTGGC
>JACCRK010000071.1 GCA_013813565.1 Herpetosiphonaceae bacterium | reverse complement strand
TGCGCGCCCTGAATAAGCAGTACACCTTTGGCACGCCCAGCAGCGGCCTGGACGCGGCAGCGATCTCAACGGCGCGGCTCGACCCGGCGGCGCAGCGCTCGGTGGTGCGCAAGTCCGAGCGCGAGGCTGTGCTGAGCAGCCGGATCTGGGCGCTGTTTCTGCATCTGCTTGGCGACCTGGTCGGGCTGCAGCACACCAGTCAGCCGGATAGCCCAATGCGGGTCTCGTATGTGCCCGAGGATCTCGACCTGGTCCAGGGCTACTCCGAGCAGGAGCTGGCCGAGCTGGCCGACAAGCTGACCATCGTCGCCGACCTGCGCCTTGAGGAGACTGCCGCGTCGCCGCTTGGTCGCTGGCGGTTTACCTTCAGGGTCGTGCGCCACTCGGGCGGCGAGATCTGGGCGGCGGTGCTGCGCAACCAGCCCTGGATGCTGGTCTGGCACCTGAGCAAGTTCACCGCGGCCGCGCTTTCGACGCTGCTGATCCTGCTGCTGACCGCCGAAGTGTGGGATGTCGGGGTGCGCATGCCGCTGGCGGGCGTTGGCTTCAGCCTGCTGATCGCGCTGGCCTTCACGACGTTGTTTGTGGTGACCCGCCAGCGTCTCCTGACCCGCCGCAGCCGCCAGCGCCTGACCGAGCAGGTCGTGGTCACCGATCTGGCGATTGTCCTGACGATCTTTGGCGCCATGCTGACCCTGGCCCTGCTGCTGATCAGCCTGGCCCTCGGGATCATCTGGGTGGTTCCCGATCCGCTATCGGTGCGCTGGACCGATATAGAGGTTCTAGGCTGGCAGCGCATCGTGGCGCTGGCCGGCACCGTCACGGTGATCGGCCTCAGCATCGGGGCGCTCGGCGCCAGCATCGAGGATCAGACGACTTTTCGCCACGTGGCCTTTATCGATGAAGAGACCTGATCCTTCTTCAGCCACAGCTTTTTTTTGATGGAGCGACTGCGATGGCGCCGACCTACCGCGAAATCCTCGACCAGCGCCTGCCCGAGCCAGCCGATCGGCGCTGGGATGTGCGCTCGCGGCTGCGTCACTTCGCCCTGATCAACTACGCCCTGCCCCGCGAGCGGCTGGAGCGCCACATCCCCATGGATCGCTTCAGTATCCCCGAGTTCACGATCGATGGCCGGCCCCAGGCGCTGGTCAGCGCGGTGCCGTTTCTGGACTGGGATTTCCACTTCATTCGCTGGCCCTGGCCCACCTGGCGCTTCGCCCAGACCAACTATCGCGCCTATGTGGTGGACAAAGCCAGCGGGCAGCACTGCGTCTGGTTTTTTGGCACGACTCTGGGCGCAGCGCTGGTTCAGGTGCCGCGCTCGCTCTGGCGGCTGCCGTGGCATCGGGCGCGCTACACCCTCGACTGTCGCTACAGCCCGGCCGAGCAGCGCTACACCACCTACCGCATGGCCGTCCGGTCACGCTGGGGCAGCGCCAGAATCGATCTGGCGGATAGCGGCCGGCTGTTCGAGTGCGCCTCTGGCTTCGCCTCGCTCGACGAGATGCGCCTGATCCTGACCCACCCGATCGACGGCTATTTCTATCGCCGCGATGGCCAGCTGGGAACCTACTCGGTCTGGCACACCGCGATCCAGGCCACCATCGGCCAGGCCAACGATCTGTATTTTGGGGTCTTCGAGGATCTGGGGCTGCTCTCCAAAGACGAGATGCAGCGGCCCCACTCGGTGCTGATCTGCCCGGAGACCGAGTTCAAGGTCCTGCTGCCGCCCAGAATCCTGCGCTGAGCCTGAGAGAAAAATCTAGGCGGTCGCATCGGCAAAACGTACGGCAATTGTCTCAGCGTACGTGACAAATCCCAGCTCCCAGCCGATCTGCAGCGAGGCCGCGTTTGCGCTGAGCGTGCGATACTGCGCGATCAATCCGCGCTCCAGCGCCGCACTGGCCAGCCGCTCAACAACCTGCCGGCCATAGCCGCGCCCGCGCTCCAGCGGGTGGGTGACTACCGCGATGTGGGCGATCGCGCCGCCCCAGATTTCGTAGCCCGCCAGCGCGACCAGCCTCCCATTGCGAAAGCACCCCACCAGCCGTTCCGGCGCCCAGTCGCTGCCGCCATGCTCCCACTCCTGCTGATCACACGCCGCCTGGAACACGTGCCACGCTGGCTGATCGTCCTCGGTGAGCCTCCGCGCTTCGTTATGCACAAGCGAGCGCAGCGTTGAGCGATCGGTGTAGCCAATCCAGGCTGGCCCGATCTGGCGCAGCGGAGGAGCGTGTAGACCCGCCAGCGGATCGGCCCAGCTACAATCATCGGCGGCGCGATAGTGCTCCAGCAGCACAGGTGGAACCGAGATAATCAGCAGAGCGCCGCGTCGAAAAAACCACATGCCGGGATAGTCATCGAGACCGGCGTGGGGCACAACCAGGCGGCCTGCCTTGGCCAGCGCGGCCTGCCCCAGGCCAAAGAACTGTGCCCAGTAGGTGGATATGATCCCGTAGCTGGATGACGTCAGCGTATCCATAATCCTCCCGCGAATACCAAATGGCGCCCGCGCCAGACGTTAATCTAGCCCGAGCGCCATTGGCTGACCTACAGGCGCGGGTCAACCGGCTCGCTTTCCAGGGCCAGTACCCCGAAGACACACTCGTGGACGCGCCGCAGCGGCTCGCGATCTACAAAGCGACTCAGACCCTCGATGCCCAGGGCGAACTCGCGCAGCGCCAGCGAGCGCTTGGCCCCCAGCCCGCGCGAGCGCAGCCGCTCCAGGTTGGCCGGCAGCGCATACTCCGGCCCATAGATGATCCGCAGGTACTCGGGGCCACGACACTTGACCGCTGGCTGGACGATCCCGCGCTTGCCACGGGCCACGAAGTCCAGCGGCTTGACCACCATGCCCTCGCCGCCGCGCCCGGTCATGGCCTCCCACCAGGCGATCGCCGCGTCCTCGCTGGCCTGATCGTCCAGCGCAACCTCGCGATACTCGGTCGCTACGATTAGCTCGGGGTCGGCCTGGGCCAGCTCGGCCAGCGTCTGCATGTGCCAGATGTGGCTCTGGTTAGTGTGGACGGCGCCCTCGCTGGCCAGCAGGTGAAACGGCGCCAGCTTGAGCCCCGCCAGCCCCTCGGTCGGCCAGCAGTAGCCGCGGTAGGCCTGGACGTAGCGGTCCAGCGCGTCGAGTCGCGTCCGGGTGTGATCGCGCAGCCCATCCAGCTCGGGCGGCTGGTTGATGCTGGCGTCCAGCAGCGCGACGGCCTGGCGCAGCGCCAGCTGCCCGGCGGCGCCCACAGCGGCATACTGGCTGCGAATCAGCTCCTGGGCCTTGGCCGACCACGGCATCAGCTCGCAGTCCAGGCAGGCCCACGACGTCTCCAGCTTCGACCAGAGGTCGGCGACGTCGAGGGCCGATCGCACGCGGTCGAGGAGCCGGCGCTCGAGGT
>JACCRK010000070.1 GCA_013813565.1 Herpetosiphonaceae bacterium | reverse complement strand
TCAAGTTTATCCTGCTTGCAGCTGGGATCGGCTACATCCTGGTTGCCGGACTCCGACTGGTCCTCCAGGGGCGACGCCCGGCCCGCTAGCGGCACCCTGCACTCGACTGTTGCAATATCGCTACCGCGTGAATCCTCCCCACGCACGAGGCGTGGGGCTTCTGCCTTCATCAACGCCCGCCCGCATTCGCAGGTCTTACAGCATCTCCGGCAGCGTTTTGCGTCTCCGACATTCCAGCGGCGACGATTCGCAATCCCTCGTGCAAGATGTTGATGGCGGCATTCACATCGCGGTCGTGCGTTATCCCGCAGCGCGGGTTCGGACACATCCAGACTCGATCCGAAAGCGTCAAGGTGGTTTTGTTTTGGCAGCGGTGGCATGTTTTCGATGAGGCGTAGAACCGCCCCACTTTGACCACCCGCCCGCCATACCATTCCGCCTTATCGTGCAGCATCTGCATGAAGGTACTAATAGCGGCATCACTGAACGACTTGGCCAGCTTGGTTTTCGCAAGACCTTTGATGTTGAGAGTTTCGATGCACACTGTATCGAACTGTTGAATAATCCCCAATGCGTGTTTGTGCAGCCAGTCGGCCCGCTGGTTCCGAATCCGCTGATAGGCTTTGGCTAATCGCTGCTTGGCTTTGCGGCGGTTCATACTGCTCTTTGTAGCGCGTGACAGCTTCCGCGCCAGCCGCTTCAGCTTCTTCTCGCCCCGGCGGTAGAATTTGGGCGGCTTCACCTTTGCGCCCGTGTGCAGCGTGGTGAAACTTTCCAGGCCCACATCAATCCCCACGGGGCGATCACAGGTTGGCGCAACGTCGGGCCGTTCGATATGGCAGACAAACACCACCCACCATGCGCCCGTGGCATCCTGTTTGACCGTGGCTCCTTTGACCACACCCACAAGTGGGCGATGAATAACAGCCCGAACCAGCCCGATTTTAGGGATGCTGACCGTCCGCGCATCGACGACGGCGACATTTTGCGGAAAGCGCATGCTGTGGGGCGTTCGCTTGCGGCTTTTGAACCGGGGGTACTTTGCGCGTTTCTCAAAGAAATTCGTGAACCCAGTTTCCAAATCCATCAGGACTTGTTGCAGCACCTGGGAATGGCACTCTTTTAGCCAGAGGGTCTCCGGCTGGCGTTTGAGATCAACCAGCTCGCCCGCCAGCGCGTGATAGCTCAGACTTTTACCCGTTGCGGCATAGTGGTCCTGTTTGCGCCCTATGGCCCAATTCCAGAGCCAGCGCCGACAGCCCGCCACTGCACCAGGGTTTCAACCTGGGCTGGTGTGGGCTGTACGCGGTACTTATAACAACGGGTAAGAATCATCGTGCGGCTTCCTTCTGGTTGGCGATGTACAGCGCAGTCGGCGGCATCCTCAGGGGTGAGGTCGGCGGCATCGACGTTGCCGCGCCGTAAAGACTCATACACAAACACGTTGCAGATGACTTCAGCTTGGAGCAGTGTGGAGGCCCAGCCGAGGGCTTGTCCGTTGACCAGGGCGCAAAAGTCGCGGGTGACTGCATCGTACTACTGCTTTGGTGAAGCCGATAGTCGTGTTGTTCATATCCTAGTTCCTTTCAATGACGATTGATAACACTGCAATGAGAATTAATCAACTTACTATGTATATATTATAGCACATCCTAATAATAATGTCAACTACCTACTGTATAATGAATTATTATTTGCTATAATAACCTCAAATAGTAAGAAGGGGTATATATGGCACGATGGCGACTAAGGGAAATTGCAGAGCCAGAACGATGGACGGCCCGTAAGTTGGCTATAGCTACAGGATTGGCATACAACACAGTTTGGGGAATATGGACAGGCAAAAGCAAGCGGGCTGATCTGGACACCTTGACCACTTTGGCGGCAGCTCTAAATATTCATCCTAGGGATTTGATTGGGAATGGGGAAGATGCGCAGGTAGAGGAATAAGGATGCCCCTACACCGATTGCAGCGGTTAGGGGCGCGGCTACACCGAACTAGGAAGGCATAGCATGATGAGTTTACTTAAATCTTCTCAGAAGTCGAGTCTTAATCTACCTCGATCACACCTGT
>JACCRK010000369.1 GCA_013813565.1 Herpetosiphonaceae bacterium | reverse complement strand
GAGTTAGTATAGCGATTGCTGTCACGGTTATAGGTGAAGATATTAATATTTATCAGGGATATTCCTTCACCTCACCTGGCGCTACGCCTAAACGCCAGCAGCCCGCCGACAAAATAGGTTGTCGGCGGGCCGCTGATGGCTATGTGCCAGGTGTGATCAGGCCGCCTCAGGCACGTAGCCCTCCACGATGATCAGGTTGGTGCTGGCGCTGCGCTGGCGAATCAGCTTGATCGCCGTGTACTCCGGCGAGCTCCACCAGGCTTTGGCCTGCTCGACGCTGGGAAACTCAAGCATGACCACGCGGGTTGGCTGCCAGTCGCCCTCCAGGACCTCGACCGCGCCGCCGCGGGCCAGGAACCTTCCGCCGTAGGCCGCCGCAATCGGCGCGCCTTGCAGCCGATAGGTGGTGTAGTCGTCCAGATGGTGAACAGTAACATCGACAATAACGTATGCTGCCATACAGTTCTAGCTCCCTCCAAATAAACGCCGCGGGTTATCGATCACCATTGTCTGAATGTCGGCCGCAGTGCTGCCGTTCTGCACCAGCGCCGGGATGATGTTGTCGAAAATATTGGTCGGATGCCAGTTGGCCATAATCTGCTGCACCATCTCGGGCAGCACCAGCGGGCGGCCAAGCCAGTGCATCACCGTATCCTGCGAAAGCATAATCTGCTTGACATAGTTGCTCTGTAGCAGCGTTGTCAACACCCGCACCCGATCCTCATCGAACGGCATGCCAACCAGCACCTGGATGCCACAGCGATCGAAGCCGATCGACACCCCGTGGGCCAGCGTGCGCATGTGATACTCGGGGTTGGGGTTGCCATCCATATGCCCGATCATAATCCGGGCCGGGTCGGCGCCCTCGGCGATCAGCAGCTCGGCCTGCTCCGGCCCCAGCGTGCCCTCCTGGGTGTGGGTGATAATCGGCACCCCGGTCTCGCGCTGCGCCCGCGCCCCGGCGACGAAAAAGGCCCGCTCGTAGTCGGTCATCACATCTTTGCTGGAGGCCAGCTTGATCACGCCCGCCTTGATGCCGGTCTTGCCGATCCCGACCGTCAGCTCGGCCATAAACATCTCGTAGATCTCGGCTGAGATATCCATCAGGTTGGCGCGAAACTTGAAGTAGGCCGGCGCGCCCTCGCCCTCGTAGTAGAAGCCAGTCGCGCAGATGATATTGAGGTCGCTGCGCTCGGCCAGCTCACGCAAAAACTCTGGGTCGCGGCCGCACTCGTTCGGGGTTGCATCGACAACTGTCTGCACGCCGTGGCTTTTGATCCGCCCGACCAGCGCCTCCAGGTCGTCAAGCGTGCCCGCGCGGTCGAAGGGTCCCAGGGTGCTGTCGCCCTGGTAGCCGGGATAGCCGAAGATAAAATGCTCGTGCATCAGCGTCTTGCCCAGCTGCTCCGGGGCGATCCCGCCGCGTACCGTGTTGACCATCGTTGTCATGGCTGGCCTCCATCTAAAAAAATCAGATGTTTGGTGATCGACTGGTGTATTATACCGAACAACATTTGATCGCGGCGATCGTGCGAGTTCGTCGCCAAAGGAGTCGAGCCAGTGACAACGACGTTTGCCAGCGCCGCCGAGCTACAGGCGCTGATCGGCCAGGAGGTCGCCGTCAGCCCGTGGCTGGAGATCGCCCAGCCGCGGATCGACCAGTTCGCCGAGGCCACCGAGGACCGCCAGTGGATCCACCTCGACGCCGAGCGTGCCCGGCGCGAGTCGCCCTACGGCGGCACTATCGCCCACGGCTTCCTGAGCCTGGCGCTGGTCAGCTATCTGCTGGAGCAGTCGGTGCAGATCGGCGGCATCACCATGGGCCTGAACTATGGCCTCAATCGGGTGCGCTTCCCCGCCCCCGTCCCGGTCGGCGCACGCATCCGCGCCCATTTCGTGGCGCAGGAGGTCTCAGCCATCGCCGGCGGCCACCAGATCACCTGGGCCGTGACGATCGAGGCCGAGAACGCGCCCAAGCCGGTCTGTGTCGCCGAGTGGATTGTGCGGCTGTATGCGTAGGGATCGGGGATCGGGGATTAGGGGTTGGGGATACCTATTCAAGCCCTCGGAATGAACTAATCCCTAGCCCCTAATCCCTAATCCCTATTTTCAGAAAGGAAGCCAGAATGCGCGCAATGTTGTGTCGAGAGTACGGCCCGCCGGAGGGACTGGTGCTGGAAGAGGTCGCCCCGCTCGCCGCCGGCCCCGGCCAGGTGGTGGTGCGGGTCCACGCCTGCGGGGTGAATTTCCCCGACACGCTGATTATCCAGGGCCAGTATCAGTTTAAGCCCGCCTTTCCCTTTGCGCCCGGCGCCGAGATCGCGGGCGTGGTGACGGCGGTTGGCGCCGGCGTGGAGCGGATTCAGCTCGGCGATCGGGTGATCGCCTTTCTGGGCTGGGGCGGGTTCGCCGATGAGGTGGTCGCCGACGCCGGCCGGATCATCCCGCTGCCCGCTGAGCTGGATTTCACCACCGCCGCCGCATTTGTGCTGACCTACGCCACCTCCTACCACGCGCTGCTCGATCGGGCGCGGCTGCAGCCAGGCGAGACCCTGCTGGTGCTAGGCGCGGCTGGCGGCGTCGGGCTGGCGGCGGTTGAGCTGGGCAAGCTGCTTGGCGCACGGGTGATTGCGGCCGCCTCAACCAGCGCCAAGCTAGAGGTCTGCCGGCAGTACGGCGCCGATGAGCTGATCAACTACACCGATGAGCATCTCAAGGAGCGTCTCAAGCAGATCACCGGCGGCAAGGGCGTCGATGTGGTGTACGACCCGGTTGGTGGCCCCTACAGCGAGACAGCCCTGCGGGCCACCGCCTGGAATGGGCGGCTGCTGGTGGTTGGCTTCGCCTCGGGCGAGATCCCCAGGATCCCGCTGAATCTGGCGCTGCTGAAGGGCTGCGCGCTGGTTGGCGTGTTCTGGGGTGAGTTTACGGTGCGTGAGCCACAGCGCAACCAGCAGGAGCTGCAGCAGCTGCTGGGCTGGCTCCAGTCGGGCCAGCTCAAGCCGCATATCTCGGCGACCTACCCGCTGGAGCGGGCCGTCGAGGCCCTCAACGACCTCCAGCAGCGCCGTGTGATCGGCAAAGCGGTGGTGACAATGGAGTAGATTTGCCGCCTGCCCACGGCAGCGCTATAATCGGGTGCAGCGACTGGGGCGCGGGCGACCGCACCCTGGCCCCTTTCCACCTCATATCCTTTCCGTAGTTCTTCGCTTGCTCCAAAGGAGGAGTTTTATGAAAGAGTACGGCCCGGAACGTATCCACACGATCGGCCTTTTTGGACACGGCGGCTCAGGCAAGACAACCCTCGCTGAGGCACTTCTATTCGCCAGCAAGGGGACAGGTCGCCTGGGTCGCGTAGAAGATGGCACCACCGTCAGTGACTACGACCCCGATGAAGTCAAACGCCACATGTCGATCAACCTCTCTGTTATCCCCATCGAATGGCACGACAACAAATTTAATTTTATCGACGTGCCCGGCTACGCTGATTTTCGCGGCGAGGCGGCGGCGGCCCTGCGGGTGATCGACGGCATGGTGCTGGTGCTGGATGCTGGCGGCGGCGTTGAGGTTGGTGCCGAGCTGCTTTGGCAGATGGCCCGCGCCATCAATATGCCGCGCATCGTGTTTATCAACAAAATGGACCGGGACAACGCTAATTTTGAGCGCACCGTCGAGCAGGCCCAGCGCATGCTGAGCGAGGCGATCACGCCGATGCACCTGCCGATTGGCGCGGCCCGCGACTTCAAGGGGATTATCTCCCTGCGCAAGCGTCGCGCCTGGCTGCACCACAATGGCAAGGACGGCGCCTACGAGGTTGCCGACATCCCGGCCAATCTCACCGATCAGGCGCTGACGCTGGCCGATGCGCTGGTTGAGAAAATTGCCGTCACCAACGATCATCTGACCGAGAAATATCTCGAGGAGGGCGCTGATGCGATGACCGGCGAGGAGCTGCGCGAGGGCCTGCAGGCCGGCATTGCGAATGGCACGATCGTGCCGCTGTTTGTCGGCTCGGCGACGACCCTGTCGGGCATCCCCCAGCTGCTCGATGGCATTCTCGACGCCATCCCCGACGCCGCCAAGCGGATTACGACGGCGACCAATCTGGCCAACAATGAGGAAGAGCTGCTGGAGACCCGCCCCGACGAGGCCATGGCCACCCTGGTCTTCAAGACCCTGGCCGACCAGTACGTCGGGCGCCTGAGCTATCTGCGGGTGTTCAGCGGCGAGATCTACTCCAACTCGGTCGTGCGCAACGCCCGCACCGGCCGCGATGAGCGCATCGGCCAGCTGTATCAGATCAAGGGCCGCGAGCAGACGCCGGTCGCGAAAATCTGCGATGGCGATATCGGCGCGGTGACCAAGCTCGCCGATACGATCAGCGGCGACACGCTCTACAGCGTCGACCACCCGCTGCGGCTGCGCGGCATCCCCTACCCGCAGCCATCGTTCACCGGGACGATCGCCCCCCACGGCAAGGGCGACCTGGAGAAGCTGGGCACGGCGCTGCATCGGATCGTCGAGGAAGATCCGACCCTCCAGATCGGGCGCGACCCGCAGACCGGCGAGATGCTGCTGTCGGGCCTGGGCGAGAGCCATCTGGCGATTGTGGCCGAGCGGATGAAGCGCAAGTTTGATGTCAATGTTGATGTGAATATCCCGCGCATTCCCTACCGCGAGCGCATTCAGAACACCGTCACCACCACCTATCGGCACAAAAAGCAGACCGGCGGGGCCGGGCAGTTCGCCGAGGTCTCGATGCGCCTGGAGCCGCTGCCGCCCGATCCGCACCGCGAGGACCCGCTGGAGTTTGTCAGCGAGATCGTCGGCGGGGTGATCTCGCGCTCGTTCTGGCCGGCCATCGAGAAAGGGGTCCGTGAGGCCATGACGATGGGCGTGATCTCCGGCAACCCGGTTGTCGATGTGAAGGTGGCGATCTTCGATGGCAAGGAGCACCCGGTCGATAGCAAGGAGATCGCCTTCAAGACCGCCGGAAAGCACGGCTTCCGCGAGGCCGCCCGCAAGGCCCACGTCGCTCTGATCGAGCCAGTCTATCGGCTCGACATCAATGTGCCCGACGAGTATGTCGGCGATGTGCTCGGCGACCTCAACGGCAACAAGCGTGGCCGGGTCCAGGGGATGGAGCAGGTTGGCAGCGGCCGCACGATCGTGACCGCCAACGTCCCGCTGGCCGAGTGCCAGCGCTACGCCACCGACCTGCGCTCGATGACCCAGGGGCGCGGCGACTTCACCATGGTGTTTGATCACTACGATGAGCTGCCCGCCCACCTGAGCCAGAGCGTGGTCGCGCAGTCCACCCACCACCACGACGACGAGGATTGATCGGATCAACCAGGGATGAAAAGCCGCCGGTCTCACAATGGTGAGACC
>JACCRK010000038.1 GCA_013813565.1 Herpetosiphonaceae bacterium | reverse complement strand
GATCTGGCCTGCCTGGCCGCCGACGGCCTGCTCGACCGCTTTGGCGCCGCCACCCAGACCACCCAGCTGGCCGATGGGGCCGCCGCGTTCTGGGTGGTGATCGCGGCGCAGGAGGGTCTGCGGCGGGGCGGCGGCTTCTTCGAGGTGTATCTATCCGAGACGGCGCGGGCGCTGGCCTACCCGAGCCTGCCGGGGGTGGATGGCAGTCGGCTGTGCTACAGCGTGTATCCGGCGGCCGACGGGCGGGTGGTGCTGGCGGCGCTGGAGCCGCATCTGTGGGAGCGGTTTTGCCGCGCCGTCGAGCGCCCGGACTGGATCCCGGAGGCCTTCAGCGCCACCAGCGCCGAGAACCCGGTCTGGCTGGAGGTGTGCGCGGTCTTTGGCGCCCGCTCGATGGCCGAGTGGGAGCAGTGGGCCCAGGCCAGCGCCGTCCCGCTGCGCGCCGTCGCCCCAGCGCGGGTGCCGACAACCACGCTACCGTG
Organism: Herpetosiphonaceae bacterium; assembly: GCA_013813565.1. GTDB lineage: Bacteria > Chloroflexota > Chloroflexia > Chloroflexales > Herpetosiphonaceae > JACCRK01. The sequence continues at coordinate 7,725 of JACCRK010000038.1, read as the reverse complement.
GGCGGAGGTTGAATAGCGCTCATCCACGAACAAGCATCTTGATTTAACCAGTAGATTTAGCGCATTGGAATGCCCTAATCCCGGCTCGACGAGCACACGCAAAGCATCCTCAGCATCGCCTGGAACCCCGGCGGAACGCTGCTCGCCAGCGCCAGCGAGGACACGACGGTGCGGCTGTGGCGGTTCGAGGAAGATTGTACTCCTCACAGCTCTTGATGTTGCCGCACTGTATCGGCCGTTACCCGCTGAGCAGCCGCTGAGATAAGCGTGCGCACATCGGGAACACGCTCGGCCAGGGCGAATTGCCAGAAGCCATAGCGACCATCGGCGTTGACGGCGGCAACCCAGCGGGCTGCAGCCGCTCGCTTGACACTTTTCAGCAGATCATAGCCCTTTATCTCAAGAATCAGGTGCCGTTGTGGCTCGCCCTTGAGGCGAATGATAAAGTCAGGGATAAAATCGTGGGTTTGCCCATTATGTAGATAGGGGATTGCAAAGCCCAACCCGGCGTTTTTGACAAATGCCGCCACCGCCGGGTGTGTGTCAATCAGGTAGGCTGCCGATTGCTCCCACAGATCTGTATCTGCGACAACATAATTGACGTGACTATGGACAACCTCACGCACATCGCGGCGCGTCCAGAAATCCACATCGGCGGTGGTGCCAGGGCCACGAGTCGTCTCATAGCGGGGGATTTCGGGATCCTCACCCTGGGCTGTATCAGGGCGGATAATCTCTAGAACAGTCTCAATTATCTGACCATAATATGGCGAGAGGTAGACGTCACGGCGGTTTGTTCCAGGTAGAACATACACATAATCCTGAACATAGCGCCGTACCACCTCAAGAATTTGTGGAAACAAGACCTGCATAGGGATCAGGCAGTCGCTTTGGTTGGTAAAAGTCATCGTAATAGCTTTGGCCAGATCAAACACGATTTCCTGAACCCGAAAGCGTTCGCGGTACTGCGCCAGCCCCACCGTCTCGCGGATTCCTGGGCCGTGCAATGAGGAGCGACCCTGGGCATCGGGGATAAGCGCCTTGACGTCGGTCTCTGGCGGAATCCGGTTGGGATCGAGTGTCAGAGTCGCTACATTGGCCCAATCTACGCTCAGGCGATTGCGAATAGCCTGGGTGTAGCCCTCCACACGGGGGAATTGGATAGCATATTCGGCTTTGGCTGGCAGCGCGTGAACCCGATGGCGCGGTGTTGGTGGTGGAAGCGTTCCGCCTTTGTTGGCCTTAAACGGTATGATTTCAAAGGGAACGCCAAATACTTTGGCAACTTCTTCGGGGAATTTACCCTCGGCATCAAGCTCGTAGCTGGTGCGGCGCAATCCTCGGCCAACCACTTGCTCGCACAGCAGCTGCGACATAAATGGACGCAGCCCGATGATATGCGTCACCGTGTTGGCATCCCAGCCTTCAGTCAACATGCCAACGCTGACGATGCAGCGAATGTCGCGGCCTGGGGGGAAGGTGGGCCGCTCAAGTTTTTCGGCCAGCTCCTTAAAGCCCATCGGATACAGTGGCTGGTCGGACTGGTCGGTTGGCCAGTGCTGTTTGCCCACTGTATCCAGGGTAAAGCGCATCCAGCGCATTTCGTCGCTCTTGGCCTCGCCAGTATCGGTCTCATGCACCACCTTCGAATCAACTCGAATGGTGTTGGTGCTGCCATTGTTGTGGAAAAGATTGATTTTGATCGGTGGAATACCCACCGGCGGCTTATTTTCGGCCAGCCACTCATACACGACTTTGGCGATCTGGGTGTTGCGACAGACCAGAATAAAGACTGGCGGGCGCTTTTCGCCATTGGCAGCCCAGCGCTGGCTTTCCTCTTCCCACAGGCTGCCAAGCATGGCGATCGGGTGGTGGGCATACTTCAAAATGGCTTCGGGTTTGGGGCTGGCTTGTTTGCCACCGCGTTCGGCAGGGGTCAGCTGGGGCAAAATCCAGTTCCAGATATTGAAATAGCCCGGAATTGCAGCGCCTGTCGTATCGCGCACTGCCAGCTGGGGAATTTTGACCAGGCTCGACTCAATTGCATCGGTCAGGCTGAAATCGCTGACTACCCACGGAAATGGGCGATTGGTGGCCTGGCCAACCCGCCCTAGAAAATAGGGTGTGGCCGAGAAATCAATACACCGGTTGATGCCACGCAATTTCTGAATTCGGTCCAGCCCGTCAATCCAGACGGTTGCTTCTTTGAAGAACTCTTCGGCTTCATCCCTGTCGCCAAAGTCGAACGCTTCTTGAGCATCCGGCTCGTCACGCCGGATTCGGTAGGCGTGATGGGCTTCATCGTTGAGCACCAGAATGTTTTGTTTGCCGCCGATGTCGCGGCCCAACACATCGTTGATCAGGGCACTGTCGCTTTTGAGATAGCGGATCGACTCTACCTTCACTTTTTTGAGGTTTCCGGCATTGTCGCGAATCTCTTCTTTGACTTCGATCAGGCCAGCAGCAATCTGGCGATCTAGATCGTCCAGGGTCAGATAGCGAGTTCCGCGCGCTGTGGTGGTTTTTGGGCCAATCGTGATCGTCTCTTCGCGGCGCTGGGCGATGCCGGTTCGATTAACCCGTGCGGCGATCCCGTTGATGGTCGGAGCTTGTGGCTCGAACACATGCCAGTTCACCACCAGAACATAGCCCTGACTGAGCACTGGCAACAGATGGCGTGGCACCAGATCGCGGGTGATATAGAGGCTGGCCTCGCCCAGCGCCGGGTCAAGCTCACGCAGGCGGTCACGGATGGTCACGTTGGGACAGACAATCAGCACGACATCGGAAAAACGGCTGTCGCTGCGATTCGTTTGCTTGTTCAGGATACTCCACGCTGCTAGCATACCCATCACCGTGGTTTTTCCGGCACCAGTTGCCATTTTGCAGGCATAGCGCACAAATCCAGCGTAGCCCTCGGCCTTGCGCTCGTCGCTTGGCTCATCACGCGGGACGCTGATGCCTTGCAAAAAATCGGCACGGGCTTCGATCAAAAAGATAATCGTTTCGGCCGCCTCACGCTGGGCAAAAAACAGGCGCTGCTCCCGCGCATCACGCTGCCACCATTGCAGCAGCTCCAGGGTTGTGCGGGTGACACCGGGATAGCCCGCTGCTCGCCACGCCCCGACCCGCTCGCGGATGCGGTTGACCAGGATCATGCCAATTGCTGAGCCAACGGTATCATCCTCGCGGGTGGCGAACATGCCCCGCTGCGCGATCTCCGCATAGTCAATCTGTGGGCGCTGATCGCGGTAGTAGTACACCGATGGCCGCCGCCCATCTCGTTGCTCTGGCAGCTCGCCTTCAACAATATGCCAGTAGGCGCGAGGCTCGTCGTAGGGTGCATTAAGAATTGGCGTTGGGACTTCGTAAGCGTTCATAGGTTAAATGCCTGTTGGATAGCGTCCAGCTTTTCGCGGACCTCAGGATGAATTTCTTCAGGCAGCATCACTGCGGCAATTTCATTAAAATCGCTGTAGGGGGTATCCAGCCCGGCGGCGTGTAAAATCGGTGGAATCAGCTGCGTCCGCGCTTTGGTGGTGTTCAAATAGTCGTGATCGCCTAGCGGCTCGCGCAGAACGGCCGGAGGGAGATTATCCTGCATATACTGGCGGGCAGCAGCCAGATGAACCTCGGCGATATCGCGGCCTACCTTCGCCTCAATGTAGCGCTCCAGCGCCGCCGGGTGAAAGAGGTAGCTTTCGATCTCGTAGCGGCTCCAGCGCAGCCGTTGGAGCTTGCCCTCAGCCAGCGCTGTGTTTTGAATGTTGGGGTGGGCGTCGCCGTCGATCAGCTCTACGCCGCGCATCGCTGGTTTGACCAGTTTCAGCGCTTCAAAATGGTCGCTGGCTTTGCAGCCGCGTCCGCCCAGCGGTTCGGTGCTGACAGCTTCGCGCCAGAACAGCCCTTTGCTGAACAGGTCGTGCAGCGGATGCTGCAGCGCTTTGGCCCAGGCGCCTAAAAGGTTGATGTCGGTGTGGCCCTCGGCATAGAGTATGCCCGGCGCTTCAAGCGCCAGCAGAATATCCATGTTGCTCAGCACTGCCAGCGCTTTGCGCAGCTGGTCGCGTTCGGCCACGTTGGTGAGCAGCTTTGGTCGATTGAGCAGCATACACAGCTCGCGTGGCTCAACCGAGTCAATAATCACTTCCGAGTGGGTCGAGATAATCAGCTGCGATTTGCGCTCGGCGGCAACCGAGCGCAGTTTGCTGTAGATGCGGGCTTGCAAAATAACATGCAGGTGGGCGTCTGGCTCATCGAGCAGCAACACCGAGCCTTCGTGGGTATATAAGAATGTCAGCAGCATCAAAATCTGTTGGAAGCCGCTGCCGGCGCTGGCAATGTCCAGCTTTGGCCCGCCAGGGCTGGCCTGGTACTCGGCGACGATATGGGCGCCCAGCGCGTTGGGTGGGAGCAGCTGGTAGCGAAACAGATCGTCGATCGCTTTTTGCAGCTCTCGCCAGACTCGTTGATCTTCGCTGGCCCTGATCAGCAGGTTGCGCAGGATGTCGCCGGGCTTGCCCTGGCCCAGCAGCTGGCGCTGTTTGGCTGGCTGGTAGACCGGCTCGTCGGTGCTTAGCCCGGTCATCGGCGGCACAAACACGGTGCGTATGGCGAGCACGCGCAGATCGGTGGCGCTGGCGGCGCTGGTTGGCCGCACATAGATCTGTTCGGTCGAGTCGGCGATGAACTCCATTGTTATCTGCCAGCCGTCCCTGCCGATGACCGCAATTTCAATGCTGCCCCTGGCCTGGCGTTGGTTCCACAGCAGGTCGAAGGCCCGCAGCGGCACGGCGGCGAAGGCCTGGCGGGCAATTGGCGCCCGCGTGTAGCCGTGGCGGCGCTTCTGGAAATCGTTCAGCAACCGCCAGTGGTTGAGCGCCAGTTCCCAGGCGGCGATCGCCTGAAGCACGGTGGTTTTGCCGGTGTTGTTGGGGCCAGCCAGCACCACATGATCGGGAAACGTAAATGTTTCGTCGTCGAAGCGCTTGAAGTGGCGAATCGCAACCTGCTGAATCATTCCACAGCTCCCAGCGGGTGCACGACCAGCAGCTCGTTGCCACGATCATCGATCACTTTGACGGCGATTTGCTGGTGCTCGCCCGCCGCAAATGGTTCGCTGGTGGTGCCCGAAAGATGCTCCCACACGCTCGGGTTGAACGTCCCTTTGAGGGCGCGCTGCAGGTTGTCCCAGGCGCTGGTGCGTGGAAAAAACGCCTGGCTGACGTGGAAGCAGCGCCCGTTGTAGTTGGTGTCCAGCAGCCAGGCGGGCACGTCGTCGCCGCGCCGATGGTCGACCTCCATTGTCGATGGGTCGAACACGTCGAGGCCCGCCAGTGTGACCTGGTACCGCCCATCAGCAGCCCGCTCTATCACCACGTCGGGCAGCCCGGTGACGCTGAAGATCTGGCTGCTGCGCATGGTTTTCAGCAGGTCTTTCATCAGTAGGTCGGGCGTGGCCTGGACATAGGTCGCCGCGATGTTCATGGTCTCGCTGGATTTTTCAACCAGGGCGCGGGCGTTGGGCTGGATCGCAAAGCCAATGATGTAGAGGTGCTGGTAGTGCTTGGCGTAGGCTTCCATGGCGGCCTGGTAGACGGTCATCTCGCTGACGGCGCCGTTCTCCGGGCCAAACACGAAGGCCACCGGCTTGGCCTGGCCGTTCTCCACCAGCGCTTCCGCCGCCAGCACCAGCGAGCGGTTGGCCGGCACCCGCACCTGCTGGAATGTGATGGTTTTATTGTCGCCCAGGTGCAGCACCGGGCTGCGGCGCAGGATCTCGATCATGCGCTCGTTGAACGAGGCGTGGCTGTCCAGCAGGGTTTCATCCGCCTCGGGGCCGCCGCCGCTGGGCATGGCGATGGTCGCCTCGACCCGGAATGGCCCGGTCACGCGGGTGACGTTGGGGACGACCTCGGGCCGGTCGACCAGAATTTCTTCGGTCGGCGGCTCGGCGTTGGCGATGCTTTTAAGCGTGATGTGCGGGACGATGCCGCCGACCTCTTCGCCCTTGCGGTTTTGGCGCCGCTGGTACATAAAGCCGCCAAGCGGGCCGCGCTGCGGATCTTTCAGGGCGTAGTCGGGGAAGGTGGCGGTCAGCAGGCGCTGGCGGGCCAGGGCTAGCGGCACCCGGCTGGTGTCGATCGCAATCCAGCGGCGGCCCCACTGCTCGGCCACATATGGCGTGGTGCCGCTGCCGCAGGTCGGGTCAAGCACAAGATCGCCGGGATCGGTGGTCATCAGGATGCAGCGCTCAATTACTTTTGCAGCTGTTTGAACTACATACAATTTTTCATCAGTAAATCCGGTTGCTTTAACATCTGACCAAATATTTGCAACTGGTGATACAACAAAATCAGACAAATAGCGTTTATACATCAGTGAATTACCAATGGGTTTAAGGCGATTTCTACTTGCTAGACTCTCAAGACCACCTTTATCCGTTTTGAATGTACCTTTTCCAGGCAAATATTCCTTACCTTTGAATAAAAATGATCTAACATCTGTACCACGTGGAGGTCGCTGACTTGTTAAGTTATCACATGCAAAAATTCTCCAGCCATCTGGTATAGTTTCAGGATTGGATGTTTCACTAGAGATCATTCTTCTATCTGTTGTTCCATCTGGTGATTCAAGCCAAACATATTGAGTTGTACCTGCCTCCCCAAGTTCTTTCTGTTTGTAGAGTTGCGAATACTTAATATGATTGTTATCTTTTCCGTACCAAACTAAATAGTCATTGATGCTAGCTATTACGTTAGATGTAGAACTACTGGTTTTCTCTAGAACGATAATCGACACAAAATTCTCGGCGCCAAAGACCTCGTCCATCACCTCGCGGACGTGGTGGAGGTTATCATCGCTGATCTGCACAAACACCGAGCCAGTGGGGTGGAGCAGCTCGCGGGCCAGCAGCAGGCGGTCGCGCAGGTAGGTCAGGTACGAGTGCAGGCCCAGCTCCCAGGTATCGCGATAGGCCTGGACCATCTCCGGCTCGCGGGTCATATCGGCGTCATCGTTGTGCGAGACATCGCGGCGACGGACAAACGGCTGGAAATTCGAGCCAAACTTCACGCCGTAGGGCGGGTCGATATAGATCATCTGAACCTGTTTGCCCAGCCGCTCATAGTGGAGCAGCGAGTTCATCACCACCAGCGAGTCGCCCAACACCAGGCGATTGACCCAGGCGGCGTGCTCATAGGGGCGCAGCAGCTGATCGACGATTGAGCGCTCGGGATCGGCGAACAGGCTATCCATGTGCATCTGGCGCTCGTGGGAGCGCAGGGTCTCGATAATCGCCGCAGTCGAAAGCCGCTCGTGGACAAACAGCGGCACAGTGGGCACATCGAACGACAGCCGCTCGCCTTTGCCGGCCCAGTTCAAAAACGGCTGGCTCATGCGCTTCAGCGCCTGGGCGGCAGCCTGAGCCTGCTCCAGGGTCTCGGCCTGCAAGATCTGCTGGATCAACGCCTCGCCCTGCTCGCGGGCGGCGCTCTGCCCATCCCACACCAGCTCTGGCGCCAGCGACGGATCGTAGGTGTAGCCGTGGGGTGGCTTGCGCTGCTTAAAATGCGACTGGGTGCCAACATCCGGCGGCAGAGGGCTGGCCTGGTCCGGGTTGGAGTGGCGAAAATCGTTGATCTGGGAGATTGGTTTGGGATTTTTCGACTGGCGCATGGGCAACTCACGAGGCTGAATCAATGAGAAACGTAGTATATCATACCG
>JACCRK010000009.1 GCA_013813565.1 Herpetosiphonaceae bacterium | reverse complement strand
GATGTCTCGCCGCCCTTCAGGATTGAGTAGCGCGAGCTGCTGGATCATGCGCACACTCCAAGCGGCTGCAACCGCTGAGGCCGGGGCTGCTGAGGTGTTCATCGCTTGAGCGGGCAAGCGGCAGGTGACGCCCACAATGGTGTTCTATCTTGATCTATACGCTGGAGGCACGCATGAATCGATTGAACCAAGGTAGTAGATGGGTGAAGTGGCTGGTTTTCGGCGGGCTGGCGACAGTGATGCTGGTCGCCCTGTTGTGGGCCGATATTGTGCTGCGACGCCAGCCGCTGGCCGGGGTAGTGCTTGACACAGCTTCGTCCTACACGTTTGTCACATCGTTCCGCACCGACTGCACCAGCGAGCCAGCGCCCAGCCTGTTTTTTGACTGTACGTTTCCCCTCGCGGGGGAGACGCTCCACTTGCACCTGAAATACTTCGACTCGCGGCGCAACAGCTGGGCTGGCTGCACCGCAACCTACCGAGGAGCGACGTTCCGCTGCGAGTCAACCTTTAAGGTTATCGGTGGCTCCCTCTTTGCGGTGATCGATCCCGAGGCTCTGGGCATCAGCGCCGAGCAGGTCGCCAAGCTGCGCCGCCAACACCCGATCATCAACACGCCTAAGATATATTGGGGATTGGTGGTTCAGGGTGGCGCGGTGGGGCTGGCGCTGGTGGCCGGACGCACGGTTCGCCGCAAGGTGAAGTCCTTCAGCGTCGCTGGTGGCCTGACAGTGGCGTTTTTTACCTACTGGCTGGTGACCTACTGCCTGATTGAGTATCTCTATGCCCTGCAGGTGCTGGATTAGTTACGCTTCAGTTGGATTTCAATGCGTAGGGAATAATGTTTTGTGCTATCATCCCCAACGATTAAGCAGGAAGATGGATTGATGCGTCCCCAAACCGTTCTGGTGGTTGATGATGACCCGGCGATTGTCAGCGGCGTGACCAGTCTGCTCCACCAGGCCGACTACGCCGTGCTGAGCGCGGCGACCGGCGCGGCGGCGCTGGCCATCCTGGTGCCCGACAACCCGCCCGACCTGATTATTCTCGATGTGATGTTGCCCGATACCGACGGCTACGCGGTCTGCCGCCAGATCCGCCAGCTGCCCGACTATATCCCCGTGCTGATGCTCTCGGCCCGCGATGAGACGGTCGATAAGGTGACCGGGCTGGATGTCGGCGCCGACGACTATCTGACCAAGCCGTTTGAGCCGAGCGAGCTGCTGGCGCGGGTGCGGGCGCTGCTGCGCTTTGCCGCCCAGCGCTCCGGCGATCAGCCGCTGGCGTTCGGCCCGCTGCGCCTCGACCTGACCACCCACGCGGCCACGGTGAACCACGCGCCGCTGGATCTGACGGCGACCGAGTGGGCGGTGCTGGCGGTGCTGCTGGCGGAGCCAGGCCGGGTCTTTGGCCGCGAGACGTTGCTCAATCGCGTCTGGGACGCTGACTTCCTGGGCGACTCGCGGGTCGTCGATGTTTGTATCCAGCGGATTCGCGCCAAGATTGCTGTCCTCGCGCCCGACTTCGCGCCGATCGAGACGGTGCGCGGCTTCGGCTATCGCCTGGGGACGCGCTGATGATGCTGGATCTGCAGCTGGCGCTGTTTGGTGTGATGCTGGCGCTGCTCGGCGCTGGTGCGGCTGGCTGGTGGCTACGCTCACGCCTTGCCGTGGCCCCGCCCGCGCCCAGCCCTGACGCGGCCCTGCGCCAGCTCGTGCGCCAGCATCACACGTTTGTCGGCCAGCTCTCCCACGCGCTGCGCACCCCGCTGACCGCCCTGCTGGCCCACGCCGCCCTGGCCCGCTCGCCCGCCAGCTCCGCCGCCATCCGCGAGGCCTCGCTGCTGACGCTGGAGCACGAGGCCGGCCGCATGGCCCGGCTGGTCCGCGATCTGCTGGAGCTGCACCGCCTGGAGATGGGCGATGACCTGCCGCTGATTCCGACCAACGCCGTGATCATCGCCGAGGAGGCGCTGGCCAGCGTGCTGGGCCTCGCTGACGAGCGGGCGATCGAACTGGTCTTCGAGGCGGCCTCGGCGCTGCCCCGCGTGCTAGCCCACCCCGATCGGCTCAAGCAGGTCTGGATCAATGTGCTGGCCAATGCGCTGCGCTACTGTGAGCCGCCCGCTAGCATCACCATCCACCTCAGCGCTGACACCGCCGGGGTGCTGTGTCGGGTCGCCGACACCGGGCCGGGGATCACCGCCGCCGATCTGCCGCACGTCACCGAGCCGCTGTATCGTGGCCGCAGCATGGTCGAGGGCAGCGGCCTGGGTCTGGCGCTGGTCAGCCAGATTCTGTGCCGCCACGCCGCCACGCTGCATATCGAGAGCCGCACCGATCCGCCAACGGGTACCACGGTCTGGTGGGTGCTGCCGTATGTCTAGGCGCAATCGCCGGCTGCTGGTGCTGCTGGTGCTGGCGCTGCTGGCCGGTTACTGGCTGCTGCCGATTCGCGGCAGTGTCATACTTGGCGATCATGCGCCAACCAGCGGCTGGCCGCGCATCTGGACCGAGCCGGCCGTGCCGCGACCCGGCGAGCCGCTGACGGTGTATGTGCAGGATACCGCGCCGTGGACCGATGTGGCGCTGCTGGCTGGCGACCATCTGGTCGAGCGCGACACCACCTATGCGCCGGGCGCGGACCCCTGGACCTGGCGCTGGCACACAACGCTGCCCGCCGCCAACGCCGCGATCACGTTCTATCACAGCTGCGCGACGGGCTGTATCCAGCGCGGCCAGCAGACCTTTGGCCCGCCGCCAACGCCCACCCCGCTGCGCCAGCCGACCAAGCTCGGCGCCGTATTCGCCGATCCGGCGCGCAACTGGCACAACAAAGCGGCCTGGACGGTCGATCTGACGGTCAGCGTGCGGGCCGATGAGGCTGACTGGGGCGTTGATGCGCTGGCCGAGCGGGTGGCGCAGTCCCACGCCAGCGGCCTGCGGGTGCTGGTGCGGGTCGTGTATGACTTTGGCCAGAGCCTGCCGCCGGCCGATGACGAGGTGGCGCTGAGCCGCTATCTGGCCTACTGCGCCCGCCTGGCCCGCGATGCGCGGCTGCGCGATGTGTACGGCTACATCATCGGCGGCGGCTTCAACAGCGCCGGCGAAAACAGCCTCGCCCCGGAGCAGCCCGCCACGCCCGCGTGGGTCGCACGGGTGCTGGTTGGCGCGGGGCTGCCCGCCGACCGCAGCGATAACGTGGTCCAGCAGATGCACGCGATCGCGCCAAGCGTGCGGGTGCTGGTCGGCCCGGTCCGGCCGTGGCTGAATGATCAGAGCGGATCTGTGCCCGACTCACTCGATCAGCCCTGGCTGAACTACTTCAACACCCTGGTGTTTCATCTTGACGCCACCATCCGCGAGAAAAGCGCCGCCGGGATTCCGCTGGCGGCGCCCGATGGCTTTGCGCTGAACGCCTTTGGCCGCCCCGAGGCGCTGCCGGATCAGCCGGGCCAGGAGCCGGCCACCGATCTGCGCCAGCCAGCGTGGGGCGCGGCCCAGGCGGGCTTTCGGGTCTACCGCGACTGGCTGCGGATCATCAACCGCTATCCGGCGACCAGCGGCTTGCCCGCGTTTATCAGCGCCGCCAACACCTACACCCCCGACACGCGGATTGTGCCGCTGCAAAACTATCCGGCCGGCTGGCTGACCGCCGCGCTCGACGAGATCAACGCCGAGCCGCAGGTCCAGGCGCTATGCTGGTTTGTCGACCTGCCGTTTGGCGAGACCTGGCAGGAGTGGAGCCTGGCCGCGCCGCAGGGCAACCTCTACGCCGCCGCCGCCGAGTTCGATCAGCTCCTCCAGCGCTAGCTGCCCCCGCCGCCGGTTGGGTGATCCTACGCCGCGATATCCGCCAGCTCCTGCCACTGGCCCGCCATCTCCTCGGCGGCGATGGCCTTTTTCTGCCAGCGGGCCACACACTCGGCCCGATAGGCTAGCCCGGCGGTCTGGGCGACCCAGGTTTCATAGGTGCCAATCCAGCGGCAGCTCTGGCCCAGCAGCTGCCGCACCCGCGCCCACTCGCGGCCCGTGCGCGGCAGCTGGTAGCTCGGCAGCTCGCGCAGCGACCACACGCTGCTTGGCACCGTGTCAAGCTCCATCAGCCCTGGGCGCAGCTCGTGGCGCGGCAGATACAGGCTGGTGCTGCCGCCATCGCTGTACCACAGCCCCCAGCCCCAGACGATCACGGTCGCCGCATTCTCCAGCTGAATGGTGTATGCGCTGCTGCCCTGCTGCCGCTCGGGGACCCGGTGGCGGCTAAACCCGTAGCGCAGAAGCAGATTTTCGCTCTGCCGAATGTCGCACCCCCAGCACCAGCATTGCTGGTTGAACAGCGTTTTGCCAAGCTGGCGCGCCCTGGTGGGCAGGCCCGGCCGGCCGTGGTGCCTCTGGGGCGGTGCAGCTGGCTGCATCAGGGCAGCCGCAGTGTCACAGCGCGCAGTCCACGCTCCGACTCTTGCACTGTCACGTACAGCGCATCGCCCTCACGAATGCTGCCGGCAACCTGTGCGAAGAGGCTGCTGTGCACATAGACGTCGAAGCCGTACTCGGCCACGTTGGCAAACAAAAACCGGCCGTTGGCATCGATCCGCTGGACAATCGCCTCGACAGCGCCGGTCGGCACCGCGCCACGATACGGCTCGCGCTCACGGCGTGGCCGGGCGGCCGGGCGCTGGCCGGCGTAGGCGCTGCTGCGATAGCCGTCAGTCGGCTGGCGCTGCTGGTAGGCGGAGATGCGCGGCGAGGTCGCGACATCGCGGGTGACTTCAACCGCCGTGGCCTCGGGCCCCTTAGTCCCCTGCTGCACCGTCAGGCGCACCTCCTGGCCCTCGATCAGCCATTCGCGCTGGTGGCCCAGGGCGCTGCGGTGGACGAAAATATCCCGCCCATCATCGACCGCAATAAACCCAAAGGCTTTCTCCGGGTTGTACCACTTGACTGTTCCTGTGTGCTCGCTCATGAGAATTTCTCCACCTGTACATATGATACTGTGTATCAATAGAATTGAGCCAAAAAGATGGCTTCATTTGGTATAAATGAAGCCATCGTCGATCGTTGTCCCCTTAGTGAGATATAGTATCATTAGTGCGCGTGATGTGTCAAGTGGCCAATTATGGAAGCGGCTCCCACAGCATCGCCCCGATCCAGATGCCCTGATCGCCGACGGTGGTCTGATTATCCAGCTCAACCCGCGGGTCGCTGGCCGGGTCGAAATCGTAGGTGCCGAGATCGGCCCACTCGTTGGCAAAGACAAACTGGTTGATCACTACATCGCTGCTGCCGCCGCTATGGTGGACGACATAGCGCACCGCGTTGGCGTCGGCCTTGCCGTTGTGATAAAAGGGCACATAGGCTAGCACCCGATAGCGGCCCGCCTGGGTCAGCGGGGAACGCCAGGTAGCGGTGGCGGGCGGCGGCGGCGGATTGGCTGGATCGACGGTTGGCAGCGGCTCGGCCACGCCCGCCAGCTCCGAGATGGTTTGGGTGATTGGATCGGTTGGCGGCGGCAGCGGCTGAGAGACGATCCAGATCGACTCGCCACTCACGCCGATTGGCGCGGTCTGCCAGCCCTCGCCGGTGCGGCTAAACCCTGGCGAGCGATGGGTCACCACCAGCGCGCCGGCGGGCAGGTCGCAGGGGTTGGGCCGGTCGGCCCACAGCCAGCGCGAGGCGGTGCCGACCGGATACTTGCTCCACGGGTCCTCGTCGCCTGAGCACCAGCCGTAGGGATCGGTGTTGCGGCCGAGATATTGGGTCTGAAAGTGGAGGTGCGGGCCGATCGCACAGCCGGTTGCGCCAACAATGCCCAGCTGATCGCCGGGATTGAGCGTCTGCCCAAGCTCCACGCTGATCTCGCTAAGATGCCAGTACAGGGTGCGATAGCCGTTGCCGTGATCGAGCACCACGCCGCGGGCGGGAATCCCACAGCCATCATCAGAATTGCCGGCCCACACGACGGTGCCGGCCGCCGCCGCCAGAATCGGGTCGGGCGGACGCAGGCCGTAGTCCCAGCCGTCGTGGCCGTCATACGAGATATTGGTCTCGCGGCGGCCCCACCAGCTCACCAGCGTGCCATTCGGCGTCAAAAACGGCAGCTCGTGATCGAAAAACGAGGTGACGTAGGTTGATTTCGGCAGCGGCGAGCGGAGAAAGGGCGCGGCGGGCGGCGGCAGCGGGCCAAGCGTCTGGCGTGGATCCTCGAATAGCCCGGCGTAGGTGGTGATGAAGGATCCATCAGCCAGCACGCGCTGGAGCTCCTCGGGCGTCATCGTCTGCGCCAGGACCCGCACCACGGCATACGAGGCGGCATTCAGACCGACCGGAATTGGACCTTTGACATCTTTATCTTTGTACTGCAGCTCGGTGACATAGGGATAGTCGCGCACGCCCCGGCGCAGCTCGCGGGCGGCCCAGCGAATCTGCCCATACAGGCCGCGCCACTTTTCATTCTCGCCGCGAAAATTCATGGCCCAGTCGATCTGCTCGACAGCGGGGGCGGCGTTCGACAGCAGGTTCTGCTGAAACTCAAGCAAGGCCAGCAGCAGCTTGGGATTCAAGCTGTAGAGATAGGCCTGGCCAGCCACAACTTCAGCCACACCGTGATTACGGTCACCAACTGTCATCAGCGCATTTTTGAGCGGGCCGGGCTGGGCATCGAGCAGCGCCTGCACGGCGGGCACGGTCAGATTTGGCTCCGAGGTGAAGCGCAGATCGTCGTAGATCGGCGTGTTCGCCGGAGCTGTAGGCAGGACATCGCTGGTCTCGACCGGCGCGCCGCCGCCGACCGGGGCCAGCACCGGCACCGTCGGGGCGGGCTGCTCGGCGCGGTCACGATCGGCCTGCGTGACCGGCTCGCTGGGACGAAAGATAACCGTCTCGGGCGGGGTGATTCGCAGCACCGCTGTCACCAGCAAGATGCTAAGCAGCGTGCCGCTGGCGACGATAAGCAAACGCTGGCCGTGGCTGGAAATCCCACCGCGCAGCGAGAAATAACCTTTTCGATTAGGTCGGATCATGTGTCTCCTCCGCGAAAACCTGCCGCCAGTATACCCAAATGCCCCAAGCCACGCAAACCTGGCGGGCGGTGGGAGCGCGGGTACGGAGACCCGCCGTACAGCGGTGAGCAATGTATGGCGGGTCTCTGTACCCGCCGCTATGGGCCGCCTTTACGATCGCGGCAAGCGGTGTTAAAGTGCGTACCCATATGGAATATACAAGGAGCGAATGAATGTCGATCACGACCGCCGATCTGCTGACCGCCCTGCGCCAGCGCCGCTCGTTTGGCCTGCGCAATGTGCTGCCTGACCCGATCGATCTCAACGATATTGCGCTGATTCTGGAGGCGGCCAACTGGGCGCCCAGCCACGGCAACACCGAGCCGTGGCGCTTTACGGTGTACAGCGGCGAGGCACGCCGGGGCTTGGGCGCGGCCTTCGTCGCGGCGGCCCAGGGCGATGCCAAGGCCGAGGTCAAGCAGCGCGACAAGATCTGGATGGCGCCGGTGTGGATTAGCATCGGCATGCTGCCGAGCGCGATCAACCCCGAGTGGGAGGAGCTGGTCGCGGTCGGCTGTGCGATTCAGAACGCCCAGCTGATGGCCTCGCAGCTGGGGCTGGCCAGCAAGTGGTCGAGCGGCGCCATCGGCACCCACGATCTGGTGGCGAAGTTCATTGGGCTGGAGCCGCCGGCCAAGCTGCTGGGATTTCTGTACGTTGGCAAGCCGGCCGGGGAGTGGCCGAGCAGCACGCGCCGCCCGCTGGCCGACAAAGTGCGCTGGGTCAGCGAGTAAGGCTGGCAACCTGCTCGTAGAGGCCGAGGATTCCCAGGCCAGTGCCCTCCCAGGTGAACTGGGCCGCCTGCTTTGGCCCGGCGGCCCGCAGCTGCTCGACCAGATCCGGCTCGGTCAGGATGCGGCGCAGGGCGGCGGTGATCGCGGCGGTGTCGTGGGGGTCGACCAGCAGCGCGGCCGCGCCGGCGATCTCGGGCAGGCTCGACACGCTGGAGGTGATCACCGGCGTGCCACAGGCCTGGGCCTCGACAATCGGCACGCCAAAGCCCTCGTACAGCGACGGATACACCATCGCCAGCGCCCCGCTGTAGAGTGTCGGCAGATCATCCTCGGCCACAAAGTCCAGAAACTGCACCCGCTCGGTCAGGCCGTGGGCCTGGACGGCGGCATAGATTGGCTCGGCCAGCCAGCCGCGCTTGCCGGCAATCACCAGCGGCACATCGGCGGCCAGCGCGCCGAGGGCGGCGTAGGCCGCGATCAGCCGCTCGACATTTTTGCGCGGCTGCACGGTCCCGACATTCAGCAGATAGCGCTCGGGCAGGCCCAGCCGCACCTTCAGCTCGGCGATCTGGGCGGCGGAGCGCGGCCAGTAGTCGGTGCCGCTGCCGGAATAGATGATGGTCGAGCGAGCGTGGGCCACGTGCAGCAGCCGCTCCAGATCCTGCTGGGTGGCGATCGAGTTGACGTGGATGTGGGTTGCCCGGCGGATAGTGCGCGGCACGGCCCGGCTCAGGTAGCGCCGCAGCTCGGGCTGGGCGGTCTCCGGGTGGATAATGTAGGCAAAATCGTGGATCGAAAGCAGCGTGCGGGCGCGGGTTGGTGGCAGGACAAAGTCGGTCCCGTGCACCACATCGGCGCGGCCAACGATCAGCTCGACCGGCAGCGGCAGCCGCGCCCGCTGCCAGATAATCGTCAGCAGCCGCTCGGTGATCGGGATGGGGCGCGGCCTGATGTTCGGCAGCCGCGCCGCCAGCTCGCGCAGGGCCTGGAGCTGCGGATTGTGCGGCTCCAGGCCACGGGCGGCGTACCACAGTGAGAAGCGGTGCTGGGGCGCCGCCGCCGCCGCCACCTGCGTGATCTCGCGCACAAAGCGCCCGATGCCGCCGCCCTGGCGGACAGCGGCGTTGTAGTCAATCGCAATATGCATCGTTCCGTCCATTCGGGCGCGTGAGCGCAGGCGCGAGATTACTTGGTCTGGGCCGCCAGCGTGCGGTTGATCTGGTCGAGGTGGCCCTCGCCGTGGGCGGCGTAGCTTTCCAGCAGGCCATCGATCGTCACCACACCGTTGTCGGGGTGAAAGCCAGGGCGCGCCCACTGCTCGGGGCTGAGCTTCTCGAACAGGATGGCCCAGCGGCTGTGCAGGCCGCGCAGCAGCGTCAGCGACTCGGTGATTGGCGTGTGGGCATAATCCGCCGTCACGGCCCAGGCATCCTGGTCGTAGGGGCGCAGCGTGGGATTATCCTCGGTCAGGATCAGCTTGAGCCGAATAAAGCTGTTCATATGCGAGTCGGCCAGGTGGTGGATATTCTGGGCGACCGTCCACTCATCGGGCAGATAGTGAGTGTGCAGCTGAGCGTAGCTCAAGCCACCGACCAGCAGCTCCAGCTGGGCGGGCAGATGTTTAATCTTTTCGATCAGAATTTTGCGCTCGGCCTGTGTGGTCATTAGGGCTCCTTATCGCTTGGGGCTGGCACAACTGCCAGGGTAGATGCTCCCGCTCATTTACGCTTGCTGAAAATATACAGAATCAGGCCAAAAGCCACAATGCTCCAGTAGTTGATCACCCGGTCGAGCAGGGCCACCGCCGTGCTGGAGGTATCGGCGACGCCGAACAGCGTCATCACGCCAAAGATCCCGATCTCGACCAGGCCAATCCCGCCAGGCAGGCCCGGCACAGCGGTGAGCAGCGAGCTGGCCAGGGCGACAAAGATAATCGCCGCCAGCGAAAGGTCGAATCCGCCCAGCGCCTCGATCACAAAGAACAGCCGCATGGCCTCGCCCAGCCAGACCACCACGGTCAGCAGCAGCAGGATCGGCAGCTGCGAGGTGCGAAACGAGGCCAGCGTGCCCTCCTCGAAGCGGGCGTAGAAATCGTGGAAGCGGGCGGGGATAGCGCGGCGGATAAGCGGGCTGAGATAGCGCATCGACATCAGGCCGACCACCAGCACCACTGTCAGCAGGATGCCGATCAGAAACAGCCCCTCGGTGGTGCGGTTGAGCTGGCCGCGAAACACCAGCAGGCCGGAGATCACCAGCATGCCAAACAGCACCAGCATGTCGATGATGCGCTCGGCGAAGATCGTGCCGAGTGAGCGTGAGAACGACACATTGCCATTTTTCTTCAGCAGATAGCCGCGATAGGCATCGCCGAGCTTGGCCGGGACCACACAGTTGGCGAACCAGGACAGCCCGAGGAACTCGCTCAGCTGGGGGATCCCCGACCAGCGCTGGCGCGCCTGCGGGGTATCGACCTCGAACCCGGCGTTGCGCAGCACAATCCGCCAGCGCAGGGCGCGGACCGGAAACAGCGCGTAGAACACCACAAAGCCCGCCAGATACAGCGGCACATTGATCGCCTTCATCTGAACCCAGGTTTCGGTGAGATTGATGTTGGCGCGCCAGATCACCAGCCCGATCAGGGCAAAGGCAACCCCAAACGAGGCCAGCGACTTGAGATTGAAGAACTTGTCGCGCAGCGAAAAGCCCCCTGTGCGCATCTCCGCCACATCCTCGGGCAGCTCGGTATCCGGCAGCGGTGCGGCCTCGGCGGCCTGCTCGATGAGCTGTTCGAGTGCGGGCGACTCGGCAGGCCTGGGCAAACCACGATCAGTATCTTCTGGGCGCGGTAGCGGGCCGCTATTTGCGACGCCAGGGCGACTTTTCATGACATATTCCTTTGATTGGCAGGCTTAGCCATTGGTCTGCTCGGCCTGATACCACTCCCAGTAACGTTCCAGCCCGGCCTCGATATCGGTGACCGGCGACCAATTAAGCAGCGCCAGCGCCTTGGAGGTATCGGCATAGGTGATCGGCGGATCGGCGGACGGCAGCGGCTGGGCATTGATCGTGACGGACAGTCCGGTGATCGCCTGCAGCGTATCAATAAAGCTGCGCAGCATGACCGGCTGCGAGTTGCCCAGGTTGAACACCTCGAACTCCAGGTCGGTATCCAGTGCCGCGAGCACCCCGGAGACGATATCATCGATGTAGGTCCAGTCGCGGTAGACGCCCTCGCCGCCGTTGAACAGCGTAATCGGCTGATTGCGCCGCATGGCCTCGACAAACAGGCTTGGGGTCATGTCCGGCCGGCCTTTGGGGCCATAGACCGTAAAGAACCGCACGATGCGGGTTGGGATCTGATACTGATAGTGGAAGGTGTAGCCCAGCACCTCGGCGGCCTTTTTGGTGGCGGCATAGGGCGAGAGCGGGCGATCGGTGGGGGTGGTCTCGCTCCAGGGAGTTGGTGACAGGCCATAGACCGAGGAGGTTGAGGCCTGCACGAAGGCCTTGACCTTGCCCCTGGCCACACACTCCCACAGGTTAATCGTGCCACCCACATTGACGGCCTCGTACAGCAGTGGATATTGCATTGAGTAGCGCGGGTTGGCCATGCCGCCGAGATGGGCGATATGGCTGGGCTGATGCTGGGCGAACAGCGCCTTGAGCGAATCAAGGTTGCGCAGGTCGCCCTCCCACAGGGTAAAGCCGGCCTGATCCAGCAGTGGCGCGACGTTGCGGCGTTTCCGGCGCGGGTCGTAGTAATCGTTAAAGTTATCCAGGGCAACAACGTGCTCGCCACGGCGCAGTAACGCTTCACAGAGATGCGAGCCGATAAAACCGGCACCACCTGTTACTAGATAGGTCATGGTCGCAATCCTCGTCGTAGTGCTAGCGCTGCCAGCAGTCCCCAAATCGCACTCAAATGGATTCCAAAATTCAACACATGGAGATTCTCGAAGACGCTATGAACTTGAACGGCGGCTATGATACCACAACCCCCAACCGCCACCATGAACCAGGGTGTGCCACGGGTCGCCTGCAGCGCGCGCCAGCCGGTTGCCACAACACTGCCAACCAGGATCAGGTAGGCGATCAGGCCGAGGATACCGGCCTCGGCGGCAATATGAATGTAGTAGTTGTGGGCATGGCCCTGTGACTCCGACCAGCGGCCAACGAAATATTTTGGGTAGGCCCGATTGAAATTATCCGGGCCAACGCCGATCAGCGGATGGTCCAGAGCCATATTGGCTCCGGCCTGCCAGTGGGCCATCCGCTCAACAACGGCAAAGTTGTCGTCGGTCACCGTCACCTTCCCGGCATCGAAGATCCGCAGGTTATCGGTGATGCTGCTCAGGCGCTCGGTCAGGGCGCCTGGCAGAAGGGCTGGCTGAGCAAGCGCCAGTCCACCAATCGCCAGCAGCAGCGCCAGCAGCGGCACGGCCCGGCGTCCGCCGACGAGCGCCAGCATGGCCAGGGCGCCGGCAAGGCTGCCTAGCCATGCGCCCCGCGAGAAGCTTACCCCAATCCCGGCGATAACCACCAGAGTTGCGCCACCGGCCAGCAGCGCGGCGAGCAGCAGCCCACCGCGCTGGCGCTGCTGCCACCACTGCCACAGCAACCCAACGCTACAGGCGGCGCCCAGCGGCCAGATCATGCCCAGGAAACCGGCAAAGGTGTTGGGCTTGCCAATCGTGCCGTAGGCCCGCACCTGCTCGCCAAGGGCAAACGGGCCGGCACCCTGGATAAACTGCTGCAGCCCAACCAGCGCCTCCAGCACGCCAACGCTCAGCACCACCACAATCAGCCCAATCGCCCGGCGCGGGGTTGTGACCAGAACAACGGTGACCACAAAGGCCAGAAAGGCCAGAATCCAGCGCACCACCTGCTTGAGCGAGTCGACCGCGTTGTAGTCGGTGAGCGCCGCCGCCAGCAGCAGTGCGCCCAGAAAGAGGCCCCAGGGCACCAGCAGGCTGCGCTCAATCCGCAGCTCGCGCCGGGCCAGGCCGCTCAGCACCCAGGTGCCCAGCGCCATCGCCCCAACAACGTGGGTCACGCTCAAGCCAAGGGGCAGCGGCACCAGCTCCTGCAGCATAACCGAGGCGACGGTGAGATACAATCCCACCACCGGGTCAATTAGGGTGCCAGCCAGAATCGCCCCGCCGAGGAGCAAACCCAGCGCCAGGAGCGGCGGCAGTCCCACGATCACGGCCACGCACAGCAGCGCCAGCGCGAAGATTCCCAGATCGAGGAGGGCGGGCCGGGTTGGTTTGGCAAATGAAAACATCATCGACGCATAGCCGAATCAAGGATGCAGACTGAACAATAGCATCCTGCATCCTTGATCGATTAAGCCTTTGCTACTTACTGTTCTTGATATTTTCAGCGAACCAGGGGATCGTTTTGCGCAGCCCCTCCTCCAGGGTGATCTCCGGCTGCCAGCCCAGCACCCGCTTGGCCTTGGAGATATCGGGCTGGCGATTCTGGGGGTCGTCTTTGATCCGCAGGTCGGGCTTGACCACGGTTCCGGCGGTGTTGCCGGTGATCGAGTTGACCACCTCGGCAAACTCGCGCATCGTGAACTCGTGGGGGTTGCCGATATTGACCGGCTCGACCTCGTCGGACTGGAGCAGGCGATACAGGCCCTCGACCAGATCGCTGACATACTGGAACGAGCGGGTCTGCTTGCCATCGCCGTACAGCGTCAGCGGCTCGCCGCGCAGCGACTGCTGGATGAAGTTTGGCACCACCCGGCCATCGGCCAGGCGCATCCGGGGGCCGAACGTGTTGAAGATGCGTACAATGCGGGTTTGCACGCCGTGGAACGTGTGATAGGCCATCGTGATCGCCTCGGCAAAGCGCTTGGCCTCGTCGTAGACGCCGCGTGGCCCGATCGGGTTGACGTGGCCCCAGTAGGTCTCGGGCTGCGGGTGGACCTGCGGGTCGCCGTAGACCTCGGAGGTCGAGGCCAGCAGGAAGCGCGCCCCTTTGGCTTTGGCCAGCCCCAGCGCGTTATGCGTGCCCAGCGCCCCAACCTTGAGGGTTTGAATCGGCAGCTCAAGGTAGTCGATTGGCGAGGCGGGCGAGGCAAAATGCAGCACTGCATCAAGCGGGCCGGGGACAAAGATATAGTTGGTCACATTATGGCGAATAAACTGAAAGTTATCGTGACCGGAGAGGTGCGCGATATTATCAGTGCTGCCGGTGAGCAAATTATCCATTGCGATCACCTGGTGGCCCTCGGCCAAAAAGCGGTCACACAGATGCGACCCGATAAATCCAGCCCCACCAGTAATCAAAACACGCATTGTCGTCTCCAGTAAAAAATTAAAACGATGATCATTGGCAGGCAGTTTGCCCAATCCACTATATCGGTATCAGCGCCGGAATGCCTTCCTCAGTACGCGCCGCGGCCAAACAGCACGGCGGGCACCGTCATCAACAAAATGCGCAGATCCAGCCACAGCGACCAGTGCTCGGTGTAGTAGATATCCAGGCGCACCATCTCGTCGAACGAGGTGTCGGAGCGACCGGTCGCCTGCCACAGCCCGGTCAGGCCGGGGGTTACCTCAAGTCGCCGATAGTGCCAGCGCTCGTATTGGGCCACCTCTTCGGGAACCTGTGGGCGCGGTCCAACCAGGCTCATATCGCCACGCAGCACATTGAGCAGTTGCGGCAGCTCATCAATGCTGAACTTACGCAGGATCTTGCCCAGCCGAGTCACCCGCGGATCGGCTTTGATCTTGAAGAAGGCGCCCTCAGCTTCGTTGTGCTCAAGCAGATCCTGTTTCAGTTCCTCGGCGTTCGGCACCATTGTCCGCAGCTTGTACACAATAAAGGGTGTGCCATTTTTGCCGATGCGCGGCTGCTTAAATGTTGTCGGCACGCCGGGGGCTGTGATTTTGATCAGCAGCGCCGCCAGCCCCAGGATGCCACCCCAGATCGGCAGGGTCAGGCCGATCAGGGCGATGTCCAGGCTGCGCTTGAAAACGTAGTTCCAGCCCTTGATAATATTCTTTTTCAGATTTAGCAGCGGGATACTGCTGAGCTGCTGGATATTAACCCGGTCGAAGCTTAGTTCGTACAGGTCAGGGGCCACCCGAAACTCGACGTTGTGGGCTCGACAGGTGGACACAACTCCGGGCAGCCGATCGTGCGCCCAGAACGGCAGCGCCACGATCACCTGATCGATCTCGCGCTGGCGCAGAATCTGCTCCAGATCGTCGAGCGCGCCCAGCCAGCGAAAGCGCTCGTCCGGCCGCTGCAGGTCACGATCATCGGGCGGCCCATCAATATAGCCAACCATGCTGATACCGTGCTGCGTGGTATACAACAGCTCGGCCATCACCTGTTTGGCGAGGCCACGATTGCCAACCACCAGCACCTGCCGCAGCCAGCGGCCCCGCTCCCAGGCCCAGCGCAGCGTCTGGCGTAAAATAATGCGCGACAGACTCAGGGCCACTATCACCGCGACCCACACAAAGACCATGATCAGCCGCGACCACACCTCGGCGCGGCGCACAAACAGCCACATAATCACCAGCGCCAGCGCGGTCGTCGCCGCGCTGATGATGATCCCAACGTAGTCGAACCAGGGCGCCGCCCGTGGCAGGCGATAGATGCCTTTGAAGTGCAAAATAATGAGCAGGACCGCTGTAAAGGCCACGATGATCGGGTTAAACGCCGCCAGATCGCGGTAGGACAGTGGATCGTAGATATCGCGGCCGAGCTGAATGTCGTAGCGCAGCCAGTGCGCCAGCGCAAAGGCGGCATAGATCAGCAGCACATCGACAAGCACCCAGACCACGTGGGCGAGCGAACGTCGTCGCCCACGGGCCAGGGCCGTCATGCGGGCTACTGAGACGTCACTCACCGGTTGCCCGACTCGTCGCTCCATATCAACTCCGCTTTTTCGATGCGCACCGGGTCGCCATGCTGAATGCCCGCCGCAGTGAGTGCGGCCGAGACCCCCATCGCGCCAAGCACGCGCTGTAGCCGGTCGAGGGCCTCGGCCTGGGCAAAGTTGGTCATCGAGACCAGCCGCTCAATCTTCTTGCCATGCACCCGCAGCACGCCATCTTCCTCCTCCTCAATCCAGAACGCATTCTGATCGACGTTGGCATACTGGAAGGTCAGCACCTCTTTGGAGCGTGGCAGGTCGACGTAGCGCTCCGGCATCTCACGCAGATGCTCGACAATCCGCACGACCAGCGGCTTGATGCCCTGATTGGTCGCCGCCGAGATCGAGTAGATGTCTTCCGAGGCAATCCCCCACTCGATAATCTGCGGGCGCAACATGTCATCGTAGGCCTGTGCATCGGGCAGATCGTGCTTGTTGAGAGCCACAATCTGCGGTCGCTGGGCCAGCTCCTCGGAGTAGGCCTTGAGCTCGGCGTTGATGGTCTGAAAATCCTCGAACGGCTCGCGGCCCTCGGTGCCGGCGGCATCGATCACATGCACCAGCAGG
The DNA here is from genome assembly GCA_013813565.1 of Herpetosiphonaceae bacterium. Taxonomy (GTDB): domain Bacteria; phylum Chloroflexota; class Chloroflexia; order Chloroflexales; family Herpetosiphonaceae; genus JACCRK01. The sequence continues at coordinate 7,910 of JACCRK010000009.1, read as the reverse complement.
CGGGTGCGCTCGATATGGCGCAGAAAGTCGTGGCCCAGGCCAACGCCCTGGCTGGCGCCCTCGATCAGACCGGGGATATCCGCCATCACAAAGATAAAGTCGTCCAGCTCGACCACGCCCAGATTCGGCGAAAGGGTCGTGAAAGGATAGTGGGCGATCTTGGGCTTGGCGGCGCTGACCATCGAGAGCAGCGTGGATTTGCCGGCGTTGGGAAAGCCAACCAGGCCGACATCGGCGATCACCTTCAGCTCAAGGTGCAGCTCCAGCTCCTCGCCAGGCTGGCCCAGCTCGGCAATCCGCGGCACCTGATTCGATGGCGTGGCAAAGTGAATGTTGCCCAGCCCACCCTTGCCGCCGCGCACAACCAGCAGCTTCTGGCCCGGAAACAGCAGGTCGATGGTCTGCATTGCGCCCTCGATCTCGGCGGTCACGCTGGTGCCAGGCGGCACGGCGATCGTCAGGTCGTGGCCAGAGCGGCCGGTCTGCTTCTGCCGGCCAGCAGTGATGCCATCCTGGGCGGCAAACTCGGTCTGAAACTTGAACGGCAGCAAGGTGTTCAGGTGCGGGCTGACCTCAAGGTAGAGATCGCCGCCCCGTCCGCCATCGCCGCCATCCGGGCCACCCCGTGGCACATATTTTTCACGGCGAAAGGTCGCCAGACCATCGCCCCCAGTACCAGCTTTAACGTGTATATTAACGCTATCAACAAAATCTGACATTGTTTCTTCCTACCTGTTGGTTTAATTTCCAGCACCGCAGTGGTGCGTACACAATCGACTATGTGCCATCTGGCACACTGTTTGCGCAACCGTATGCAGAATACAGGATGAACGCGCCGCTGTCCAATCGTAGCTGGACGTAATGTACACGAAACGACGCTCCACAAAGGGGAGCGCCGTGGGCCGCTAGGCTGGAGTATAGGGATCTAGCCGGGAGTAATTTCCTCGTCGGGGTTGATCCCGCTGTCCTGGGTTCCGCCCTGCTCTTCGCCGCCAGAGCGCGGCCCGCCGACCGGAATATATTGCTCCTCGCGGGCGCCCTGGCTCTGCCCCTCGGTGGCCTCAGGGTGTACGGTCAAATCATCGTTGGTCACCGCTTCTTCGCTGACCCGCTTGCTGTCATTGTCTGGATTGCTCATTGGCCCCTCCGTTGCTAGAAAGTCTGAGGCCTTTCTGTGCAGGTTCCATGCCACCGCAGTGGCTGGCAGCTAGCTACTAGCCACTAGCTGCTAACTACCGTCCTCCAGGGTTGTCCAGAGCCGGTAGACCTCCTGGCGATCCAGACCGAGGTCGCGGGCCACCTGCTTGGCGGCGTGGGTACCGCTAAGCCCCTGCGCCCGCAGCTCGCCCAGCCGGGCGCGAATGCTGGCCGCGTCGACCGGGGCCTCCTCGCTCGGGCTGGCCGCGTCGACCGGGGCAGAATCGGCGATACTGCGGGCGACCCGCCGGCCAGAGGGCCGCTCGGCGCCGGCGATCAGCAGCACAATTTCGCCGCGCACCTCCTGCCCGGCAAAGTGGGCCTGGATCTCGCGCAGCGTGCCGCGGACAAACTGCTCGTGCAGCTTGGTTAGCTCGCGGGCCACCGCCGCCGGGCGATTGCCCAGCACCGCCAGCGCATCCTCCAGGGTCGCCACCAGCCGATGCGGCGACTCGTACACCACGAGGGTTGCCGGAATCGCCGCCACCTCGCCCAGCCAGGTGCGTCGCTCACTGCTGCGCCTGGGCGGAAAGCCCAGATAGTAAAATCGGTCGGTCGGCAGCCCCGATCCGACCAGCCCGGCGATCGCGGCGCACGGCCCCGGCACCGGCACCACCGGAAACCCCGCCGCGATTACGGCCTGAACCAGCTCGAAGCCGGGATCCGAGATCGCCGGGGTGCCCGCGTCGCTGACCAGCGCCACATCGCCGCCGTTGGCCAGCGCCAGCATAATCGTATCGAGCCGCGCCAGCTTGTTGTGCTCGTGGTAGGCGATCACGTGGCCCTCGATCGCGTAGCGGCTCAGCAGCTTGCGGGTGTGGCGGGTATCCTCGGCCGCGATCAGCGCCGCCTCGCGGAGCACCCGCAGCGCCCGCGTCGTGATGTCTTCCAGGTTGCCAATCGGCGTGGCCACAAGATAGAGAGAGGGCATAGCGGTTCCCTTTGATATCGCCTTTTTTGGGCATAAATATGCGATCGATACGCAACAATACCACATCGGTGGGCATTCACACAGATCATGTACGGCGGGTCTCCGTACCCGCCGCTCTCTATTCTTCGTGATCCTTCGTGTCCTTCGTGGACAAAAAAGAATCCTCGTGGACTACCGAACGACCACTGGCACCCACACCCGCTCGCGGTACTGCGCCACCATCTGCTGATATTTGGCATAGGCCGGCTTGAACAGCGCAACCGTGCCGTTCACCTCGTAGCTGCCATTGGCATCGAACGGAATCCGCACCACCCCCCACGACTCCGCGGCGGGCGGGAAATCCTCGTACTTGAACCAGAACCATGGCCCGACATCTGCCCGGCGGGCGTAGGTGATCGCCGCCATCTGGCCGAGAAAATCGGCCTGCCGCTCCATGTCGGCCGGGTCGCTGGGCTCGCCACGGGTGCCCGCCTCGGTGATCCACAGCTTTGCGCTGCTGTCGTGGGCGCGCAGCGTCGCCACCAGCGTATCCAGCCGCGGGCCGACTCGGTACAGAAAATCGTTGTCGCTCCCTGGGCGGCGCATCTCGGCCGGATACGGGTGGTAGCCGACCCCGTCGACCGGCCAGCGCCCGTTGGCAGCCTTGTAGCCACTGAATGGCGCCGAGGTGTACAGCGCCGTGATATACCCGGCGTCGCTGCGGCCTGACTCGACCGAGCGCAGCGGATGCAGGCCGCCGACGATCAGCGGCGTCAGGTCGGGCACCTCCGGAGGTTCCTTCGTGCGCAGGATCCGAAACAGCTTGGTGATGGTCTGGGCGACGAAATAGGGATTCATCTCATCTTCCAGGCCGTTGGTCTCGTCGCTCAGGGCAAAGTAGTGATTCGGCTCGTTGAAAATCTCGTAGGCGTCGATCTGGCCCTGGTAGTGGGCGGCGACGGCCAGGGCCCGCTCAAGCCAGACCTGCTGGTACTCGTTGACGCCACAGCCAATCGGCGGCGGCGGACAGGGATCCAGCACCGCACCTTTGTCGAAATTGCGCACCGCCGCCTTCGGCCCGCGCAAGATATCGGTGCCGAGCAAGGCCAGCACCTTCAGGCCACGGGCGTGGGCGGCCTGGACAAAGTAGTCGGCCTGGGCCAGATTGATGCTGCCATAGTCCGAGCCAGTGTAGTCCCCGTGAAACTCAAAGCGCACCCACTCAACCCCGGCGGCCTGCAGATTGTCGAGCATTGTGGTGATAAACGTCTGGTTGGCCTGATTGGGAAAGGCCGGATTTGTGCCCCACTCGTAGGCTGGATCGCGGACCACCATCCCCCAGAAGTCGGGCGTGGGCGCGCTGGTCGGCGCCGAGTTGATGGCGGCATTTGTGCTTGAGCCAAGCATAATGATCCCCGCCAACGTTAGCCAGCAGATCAAGCGTTTCATAGCTATTTTCCTTCTACCTGGAACAAAATCAACTAATTAAACGTATCTTAACTATGCTGGCTGTGCCAGTACAGCTGGATGACATGGCTCTGACAATTTGTAGTCTGCTGATGAGCTCACCATCGTATGGTATGATGACGCCCATCTTTACAACCGAGGTGTACAATGACAATCGCTGATATTGCCCCGCCAAACGTACCGCGCGTATTGCTTGATGGCGAACTTCACATTAATAAGAATAAAGTTCCAGTCCTTATTTCAGCAGGCAATCATCGATTAGTAATCCTCCAGTCCCAGTCGATCTACGAGATCCAGGTTGGGCAAGCGGCCACGCTCGTCAACGACCTCCGCGGGACCCAGGACGTGACGATCGCCGATGTTGATCGGCTGGCCCTGGTTGTACGCTACGAGATCAAATCCGCCGATGATGATTTCGAGCTGCCATCGCCAGAATAAGGACACCCTTAGAGGTCCTTGATCTGAATGGCCTGATCGGCACGATCCCGCTCGTCGGCGACGATATGCCGCAGCGGCCCGCTCCACGCGCTGGCCACATCGGGCGGCAAGATGGTACGCAGCCAGGGTGGGAACAGCGTGTTGAGTGGCTCGTGCAGCGACAGCCAGTGCGCATACAGGCGCGGCGCTTCCTGGGATCGCACCACAGCATCAACATCACGGAGCCGGGCTAGATAATAAAAAACCACCTCATGCTTTAGCTTTGGCTTTTTGCGTCCACCGATAAATAACCCTTCAGCCAGATAGACCAGCCGGCCGAGATCGACCTCAAGCGCAAATTCCTCACGCAGCTCGCGTGCCAGGCACTCCGCCGTCGTCTCGCCCGCCTCCAGATGTCCGCCCGGCAAGGCGTGGTAGACGCTGCCGCGCTGCTGCGCCTGGTGGGTCAGCACCGCGCCGGCGCGAACAATAATCGCGGCGACCCGCACGAATGGCTTCATCTTGAGGTTCTCCAGCCCAAATTGACGAAAAATTTAATCCCGTGGTATGCTCAATGTTAATCGCTTCTGCATCTCAAGGAAAAAAGTATGTCTGGAAAACCAGCACTTTTAGGTGGCAAGCCCCTTGCCGCAGACCCTGTTCGCCTCGTCCGCCCCGTTCTGCCAGCCTTCGATAGTATGCGCGCCGAGATTGCTGAAACGCTCAGCAGTGGAATGGTGACTAAAGGTGCGCAGCTGGTGGCGTTTGAGCAGGCTGTGGCCAGCCATCTCGGCGTCGATCACGCGGTTGCCGTTTCAAGCTGCACCACCGGCCTGGCCCTGACCTATCGGGCGCTTGAGCTGAATGGCCCGGTGATTGTGCCCAGCTTTACCTTTATGGCCACCGTCAGCGCCCTGATCTGGGCCGGCGCCACCCCACGCTTCGTTGATATTGATCCAGCCACCACCAATCTCGACCTGGCGGCGGTGCGAGCGGCTCTGAGCCCCGAGGTGGTCGGGATTGTCGCCGTGCATAACTTCGGCAACCCGGCCGCCGCGCACGAGCTCGAAGCGATCGCCGCCAATGCCGGCGTGCCACTGGTCTTCGACGCCGCCCACGGCTTCGGCGCTCGCTATGAGCGGCAGCCGGTGGGTCGCTTTGGCCGCACCGAATGCTTTAGCCTGAGCCCGACCAAGCTGCTGATCGCTGGCGAGGGCGGGATTGTCGCCACCAACGACGCTGAGCTGGCCCGGCGGATTCGGGTTGGCCGTGAGTATGGCAATGATGGACATTATGGCACAGAATTCGCCGGCATCAACGCCAGAATGGCTGAGTACAACGCTATCCTCGGCCGCCACAGCCTGTTGCAGCTGGAGACCGCCGCCGAAAATCGCAGTCGCTACGCCGCGCTCTACCGCGAACAGCTGGGCGATCTGCCGGGGATCGGCTTTCAGAGCGTGCGCCCCGCCGATCGCTGCTCGTACAAAGATTTCTCGATTACGCTTGAGGCCGCCGAGTTTGGGCTGTCGCGCAACCGGCTGGCTGCAGCCCTGGCCGCCGAGGGGATCGACTCGCGAGCCTACTACGACCCACCGGTCCATCAGCACACTGCCTACGCTCGCTATGCACCACCTGCCGCCAGTCTACCCCAGACCATCTGGCTGGCGGCACGCTGCCTCAGTCTGCCAATTCACTCGCAGATGGAGCCAGCCACGATTGATATCGTCTGCCAGGCAATTCGGCAGATTCACCATCACGCTCCAGAGCTGCGGGCGACGCAGACAGCCTGACGGCATGGTTAATGAGGAAGTGCAATGGCTATATCACGCTCAGTTGGAACTCGCATCCTCGCTGATGTATTGATGGTCAATCTTGGCCTGCTCAGCGCATTTGTTATTCGCTATGTGATGGTGATTGTGAGCTCAAGCTCAACCGATCCCAATGTGCTGTTCAGCAGCTATAGCCGCCAGTTTCTGGCCACCAGCTGGCTGCTGACCATAGTTATTGTGGGGCTGTTCCAGGGATTTGGGGTCTACCATCAGGTCCGCGCCTATCGCCAGCGCTTTAAGGCAATTGTGATTGTTCAGGCCATCGCCATCGCCCATCTGATCTATGGCTTCAGCTTTTACTTCGTAGCGATTTTTCCACTCCCGCCGCGTGGCGTGGTTCTTTTGAGCTGGGTTATCTGCACCGTGCTGTTGACTGGAGTGCGGATCGCCCGGACTGCTTTTCGCGCTTTTGAGGAGTCGGAGCGCCCCAAGACCATCGCGGCGGCCTCGGCGCAGCCACGGCATGTGCTGGTGATCGGCGGCGCGGGCTATATTGGCTCGCTCGTATTGCGCCGCCTGCTCGATCAGGGCTACCACATCCGCCTGGTTGATGTGCTGATGTATGGCGATGCGGCGATTCAAGATATCTATAGCCATCCCCACTTTGAGTTTATCCGGGGTGACTTTCGCCATATCGAGACTATCGTGCGCGCTCTGGTTGGCATGGACGCCGTGATCCATCTCGGGGCAATTGTCGGCGATCCGGCCTGCGCGATCGATGCCGATTTCAGCACTGAGATCAATCTGATTGCGACGCGAGTGCTGGCGGAGGCCTGCAAGGGCTATGGGATCAGCCGCTTTATTTTTGCCTCGACCTGTAGCGTCTACGGCGCCAGCGATCTCACGCTTGATGAGCGCTCGGCGCTCAAGCCGGTCTCGCTGTATGCCCAGACCAAGCTCGACTCAGAGCGGATTTTGCTGGAGCTGGCCGGTGCAACGTTTGCGCCAACAATTTTGCGCTTCGCCACAATCTACGGCCTCTCGCCCCGGCCCCGCTTTGATCTAGTGGTCAATCTGCTGACGGCGAAGGCGGTGCGCGAGGGCAAGATTACGGTGTTCGGCGGCGATCAGTGGCGGCCGTTTGTCCATGTTGATGACGCGGCCTATGCGGTGCAGCTGGCCCTACAGGCGCCCCTGGAGCTGGTCAAGGGCGAAATATTCAATGTTGGCTCGGACTCCCAAAACTACACCATCACTCAGATCGGCGAGCTGATTCACCGGCTCATCCCCGACGCCCAGCTGGTCCAGCAGGGCAACGATATCGATAAGCGCAACTATCGCGTCTCGTTCGCTAAAATCGCCCGGCTGCTTCACTTCGCGCCCCGCCACACCGTCGAGGACGGAGTGCGTGAGATTCAGGCGGCCCTGGCGAATGGCCAGATCGGCGACTACTACGATCGCGCCTTCAACAATCACTCGTTCCTGATCTCCGAGGACAACGCCGCCCTGCTGCGGCTGGAAAGTCCCTGGGCCGAGCGGCTGGCCGTCAGCCGCCTCAGCGCGTAGGTTGCTGCTCCAGCCTTAGACAGTAGATCTTTTGTGATAAGCAATGCCGTTCGTCTGATCCAAACCGCCCTTCAAGCAGCTCCGCCTGACCTGACGCCGCTGGTCGCCGCCATGCAGCCTGCGGACTGGGCTGATTTTGCCGCGCTCGTCGAGTACCACGAGGTCGCCCCGCTGATCTGGGCCAGCCTGCGCAGCTACCAGCGATATCTGTCGCCAGCATATGCGCTCCACTGGAAGGAGCGCTACTATCTGACGGCGGTGCGCAATGATGCCCGCCTGAGCGAGCTGCACGCGATCTGCCGCGATCTCGCCGGCCAGGATATTCGGCCAATTGTCCTAAAGGGGATGGCGCTCGCGCCGACGGTCTACGCCAGCATTGCTCTGCGGGCGATGGGCGATACCGACCTGCTGGTGCGCCGCCGCGATGTGGCGGTGGCCTGGGCCGTCCTTAGCGCCCGTGGCTACCTCGTGCCGCCGGCCAGCGCCCGCTACTGGCATCTCCAGTTTCGCAACGCTGGCGAGCTGCGCCTGATTCAGCGCCACACCAAGGCTATGGTCGAGCTGCACTGGTGGCTGTGCGCCGG
>JACCRK010000004.1 GCA_013813565.1 Herpetosiphonaceae bacterium | reverse complement strand
GGTGGAGGTCGGTGCTGGATCGAGGTTGTTGGCGATACCCACCCGCCAGTGTCACCCAGCCTAGACAGGCCCGCTGGTTTCCCGAGACCAACCAGCACCACGGGCCAATGCGCCGACCGCGGGTCAGATGCACGCCCACCGCCTTGGCGGGGGGTTGGTGACCAAGAAAACTCCTATCACTCCAAACAATTGCGCGTTCTGTTGGACCAATAAATTAAAAAATAGGGAGTCGGCAATGCAGACTCCCCAATGTGTCCAAATTGATAATTAATGTACATCAACCATTATACTAGAGATTGGTTAATACCATCAAGGCAAAACTATCACTCTTTAGTCCTCCCGAGTACTAGTTTCAGCCTTAAATCGTTGCAAATAGGCACATAGTTTGCGCTACAGACCGATTAAGCTCCAAGAAATCCTACTCGGTAACCGTAAATATAATTGTATACGCCGGGCTAGCGCTGCCAGTTCGATTCGATCCGCTATAGGCGATTGCGGTCAACGTATGCGTGCCGACTGCTGGCGTCCACGACGCATAATCAGGGCCATTGTTGCCGGCAAGCGCATATGGCCCGGCATTCTCAAGCCGGTACGAGCTGCCGTCAAGGATAAAATCCACGCTGCCAACCGTGCTGGGCAGGGTGTTGGCCCGAATGTTGAGATTGCGCGTTCCCAGCGTGGCAAAGCTTAAGCTTGCCCCATTGGCCAGCGGATTAAAGCCGCCGATCGGCTGATCGGTCGTGGCGTTGATCAGGGTGAAGCTGCTGAATGCCAGCGGGGCCGGTCCAGTCGTGGCGGTTGGCGGGATAGCGGTCGCGGTTGGCGGGATAGCGGTCGCGGTTGGCGGGGTGGTAATTGTGCCACTTTCCACCGTATTTGGGCCAACCTTCACAACATTGCCCAGGCTATGATTAAGCACGGTGTTGTTGCTGAGGGTGTTGTAGTTGGCGCTGTAGCCCTGGTTGAGCTCGCGAATGCCGTACAGCTGGGTGGCCGGGCTAAGCGTGGTCTCAACCAGATTGCTGTCGATGGTGTAGCGCTGGGCGTGGCCTTTTTTGGCCGCGATCTGAATGCCGGCGTAGTCGCCGTTGAGCCGATTGTTGTTGCGCACCGTGTTGCGGCGAATGATTGTGTTGGCGGTCAGGCCGCCGCCGTTAATTTCGATGCCGGCCCGGCCATTGCGCTCCATCAGGCTGTCTTCGACGGTGCTGCTGGTATCCGGGTAGGTGCCGTTGCTGTCGCCGCCGCCCAGGTCGCCCACGCCGGAGCCGGCATTGTCGCTGAAGGTGCCCTGGCGGATGTTGACGTTCTGGTTCGACCAGCAGTAGAACAGTCCATCGCCGGCGGTGCCACGGCCACTGAAGCCCAGGTTGCCCAGGGCCTGGATGCGCACAAACTCAACATTGTTTGCGCCAGTGCCAGGATGAAACCCGTGGCCGCGATTCTGGCTGCTGGTCACATCGCTCACTGTCGAGTTGCTACAGGTCTGCAGGCTGACCCCGTCGCTGTGCCAGCCGCGCACGGTGACGTTGCTGATCGTAGCCCGATCGCAGTAGACGAAGTTGATCCCACCGATATAGAACTCGTGGAAGGCCGGCTTTTCGCTGCCCGCCCAGCCCTGAATCACCAGGTCGGCCACGCCGATGTTGCTAACCCGCACGCCCTGGCTGCGCTGGCCCTGGGCAAAGATCGCCCCATAGCCGTGAAAGACGACGGTGCCCGCGTAGGCGTTGATCGTGATGTCATTCTTGAGCGTAATCGTTTTCGTGCTCAGGTTGATCGCGGTGACGATGTTGGTCTCGACACCCCAGGTTCCCTCGCCGCCGGAGGGATTGAGGAATGGGTCGGAGCCCTGGCGGTCGGACTTGATCATAATCGCCTCGCCGACGCGCACGATCGATGGGTCGGCCACCGTGATGGTCCTGACATCATTGTCGCGCCCGCTGACGGTCTCGGTCAGGACGGTATACAGCCCGTAGGCGACCTGCGATGTGTTGGCGGTCAGATAGAAGCTGACTGTTTTGTCGAGGGTGATCCGCCGATTGGCCGGATCAACTGCCGTGATCGAGAAGGCGCTGGGCGGGTTATTGATCGCGCTCGATCGCCAGAGAAAAACCGTCATCCCAGCCCGCATGCCGCTTACATCGCTGACCTGGATGGTGTTGGTGGTGTTGCTATTGTAGCTGGCGGTCACTAGGACGCGGGTGTCTTTGCGCCCGGTCGTCAGCACTGTGCTGCTGCCCCGACCCTTGAGGGTCACGCGGCTGCTCAGCTGGAGGTAGGTCTCCAGCGGAAAGGTTCCGGCCGGGAGCTGGACAATGCCACCACCGGCCGCCGCCGCATTGATCGCCGCCTGAATGCCGTAGTCGGGCTTGCTGGCATCAAGGTACGGGGTGGCATCGATCACGGTCTGGGCCGCCGCTGGAAGCGACCCAAGCCACGACTGAATGATCAAGATCGCGATAATCCCGAGCACAAGGTACGAACGTCTGGCCAACTGTGCTGGTCGAATCTGGTGCATAAAAGACCTCTGGTTACTACCTTGAATCAAGGTGTTTATAACCACTAGGAGTCGACGTTGTCTCCCTGGAAGAACCATTGATTAAGTAGTTAGTCAAGCACCCCGCCCCAAGGGGCGGGGCTTGCATCTACCGCCGGAGCGGTGACGCAATAGGCTGGCTGACTTCAGCCCAAAACGCAATATTCTGGGCGGCATTCACATCGGCAGCGGCGGTGTGTGCGCAAGCGGGGTTTTGACAGTGAAATGTGGCTTGGTTTTTGCGGTTGGCTTTGTCCGCATACCCACACTGGAAGCAGCGCCGCGACGTGTCGCGCGGGTTGACCAGGATGACCGGAATGCCCGCATGCAACGCCTTATACGTGATAAACATCCGTAGTTGCCGAAAGGCCCAGGAACTATGCTGTCGCCGCTGCGAACGCCGAACCGTTGCTTCGGTGCGCTGACGGATGTGCGTCAACTCCTCCAACCGAAGTGCCTTCTGTTCAGCAACAGCCTTCGTTACGAGAGCTTTACTAATACAATGATTAACATCTTTTTGGAAGCGCTGTTCTGTATGCGCATTCTTTTTCAAGCGCCGTTTGGCGTTCCGCGTGCCACGGTGTTGCAACCGCCGACGGTGCTTGAACCGCTTCTCACGGATCCGTCTAACCGCGACCCCCTTAAAAACGGTACCATCGTCGGTGGTCAGAAGATTGACGATCCCGAGATCGCACCCAATGGTGCTGAACGTGGCGACTGGAGCGGGAGCAGGGCGCGATTGCGTTATGTGGAGATACCAGGTTGTCCTGCGGCAAATCAGTTCCGCGCCCCCGATCTCCCACGTAGAATCGACCAATGCCTGCCGTTGGAACGAACCCACTACGAGTATGCCGCGCACGCGCCCGTGGAGCGTATTCAGACTCACCTGCTCAGGACCACGGAGGCTATAGCTCCGAGCATCGTAGCGAATACTGCCGGTGGGGCCAAAGGCGGGACAGCTGGCATCCTCGCCGTGCTGATGGGCGGCCTTGATCGCTTCGACGGCTTTATCGCGGGCACAACAGGCCAGTTGGGCACCGAGAGCAAATTGGGCGCGGATGGGGTAGTAGACATGATCGTGGAGGGTGTTTTTATTGGTGATACCGTGCGTCCACGCCACCATTGCACACCACGAGGCCGCAGCATTAAAGGCGACTTGTGTCGCCCGTAGAGCCGTGAGCGCGGCGGCGTCAAGGGTAAGTTTGCAGCAAATGGTGCGAAGTGTCTCCATAGGGGCGAGTATAGAACGGATGTGTGGTTATGTCAACCAGGACGGGCGACCGACCGCGATGGTGGGAGGCCCGCATTCCTCCCCGCCGCGAGCAGCGGAGTTTCCAGCGAGCTACCGGATGAAGTTAACAATATGGCCATGTTAATCAGGTGTAAGGCGCTTGTCAATGCCTGCTGGCACGACATTAATGCGACTTGCTAGGGAGAGGTATCAAAAAAGGTGTCATGATCGATCACTGAGGCAGGCTAACGGCCTCGCTATCGCGCTGATTTTCCTGTAGGTGGTCTGGACATACAACGTGCTCCCTCCGCTACCCAGACATAGGCTGGATCGCCGAGGGAGCACGTTGTATACCAGCTGGTGGGGATTAGGGGTTAGGGCTGGCGTTTTTTTTGATGTACGCGTTCAGGCCCTTCATGGCGTTTTTTCTAATTGCGGCCTGCATTGGCGGGAGCCAGCCTAGCCAGCGGCCCTGTGGCCCCAGCGCCATGCCGGCCCAGCGCCACAGATTGAATCGATCGGTGTGGCGAATGATCGTGCCATCCTCAAACTCAAAGGTCGCCTCGATAATGTTGAGCACCTGGCGGCCGGTCTGCCCAAAGGTGTAGGTGGCCTCCCAGTGGGCCGAGCCGTGGCGATCATCGGCTTGCACATTGGTGTAGCGGATGGCCAGATCGTGGCCGCGGGCGCAGAGCATGGACCACATCGCCCTGGCCGTATCGCCCTGTAGGTTCTGGAAGGCTGGGTCGGAGAAGACGACATCGCGGTGGTAGCACGCGGCCATCCCGGCGGCATCACGCCGGGTAAGGCTGTCGTAGAAGGCGCAGATGACTGCTTCATTGGGATGCATAGACTCTCCTTGCTTCGTGGGATCAATCTGCTGCCAGTATAGCAAAGAACCAGCCGGATAGCGCGTGGTTGAAGGCGCTATCCGGCCGGATTTGGCGCTGTCTAGCCGACCTCTTCCTCCGCCAGGGGCAGCGGCTGCTGATCGCCGGGACGCAGCGTGGTGCAGGCGGCCTGGATGAACGCGCGGAACAGCGGGTGCGGGTTGTTGGGCCGCGACTTGAACTCGGGGTGGAACTGCGAGGCGACGAACCACGGATGATCGCGCAGCTCGATAATCTCGACCAGCCGCCCATCAGGCGAGTGGCCGCTGATCACAAAGCCGGCCTCTTCCATCTGCTTGCGGTACTTGTTGTTGAACTCGAAGCGGTGGCGGTGGCGCTCAAGCGCCAGCTCTCGCCCGTAGGCCTTGGCGGCGTTGGTTCCGGCGACGAGGATACACGGGTACACACCGAGGCGCATTGTGCCGCCCTTGTCGGTGATATCGAGCTGATCGGGCATAAAGTCGATCACCGGGTGCTTGGTGTTGGGGTTGAACTCGGTCGAGTTGGCATCGGGGCTGTTCATAACATTGCGGGCGAACTCAATCGTCGCGCACTGCATCCCCAGACACAGGCCCAGGAAGGGCACGCCTTTTTCACGCGCATAGCGGACTGCCTTGACCTTGCCCTCGACACCCCGGTAGCCGAAGCCACCGGGCACCACAATGCCATGCACCTCGCCCAGCAGATGCTGCGACTCGGCGCTTTCCAGCTCCTCGGATGAGATCCAGCGGATATCAACCTGGATTCCCTGTTCCCAGCCAGCGTGGCGCAGCGACTCGGCCACGCTCATATAGGCATCGCGCAGCTCGACGTACTTGCCAACAATCGCGATCGGCACCGTCCGTTTGGGCTGCTTGATCCGCTCGACCAGCGCCCGCCACTCGGTCAGCTGGGCGGGCTGGCCGTCCAGTCCGAGCCGCCGGACCACCAGGTCGCCCAGCCCGGCCGCCTCAAGCACCAGCGGCACCTCGTAGATGGTCTCGACGGTCGGCAGCGCCACCACGGCCTCGGTCGGCAGGTCGGCGAACAGTGCGATCTTCTCGCGAATCTCGTCCTCGACCGGCAGATCCGAGCGGCACAGAATCACCTCGGCCGAGATGCCGACCCGGCGCAGCTCGGCGACCGAGTGCTGGGTCGGCTTGGTCTTCAGCTCGCCGCTGGCCTGCATGTAGGGCAGCAGCGTGACGTGGATATACATCACGTTTTCGCGGCCAACCTCTTTCTTCATCTGGCGGATGGCCTCAAGAAACGGCAGGCTCTCGATATCGCCGACGGTGCCGCCGATCTCAACGATCACCACGTCGGCCCCGGTGTTCTTGGCCACCAGCGCCACGCGGCTCTTGATCTCGTTGGTGATATGCGGGATGACCTGGATTGTGCCGCCGAGGAAGTCGCCCCGGCGCTCTTTCTGGATGACCGACGAGTAGATCTGGCCGGTGGTGATGTTATTGACCCGCGCCAGGTTCTCATCGATAAAGCGCTCGTAGTGCCCCAGGTCGAGGTCGGTCTCGGCGCCGTCTTCGGTCACAAAGACTTCGCCGTGCTGGTAGGGCGACATGGTACCCGGATCGACGTTGATGTACGGGTCGAGCTTCTGGATCGACACCGTGATGCCACGACTCTTGAGCAAACGCCCCAGCGACGCAACAGTGATCCCCTTGCCGACCGACGAAGCCACGCCGCCGGTGACGAAAATGTAACGAGTCATGGATATCTCCTAGTGCGGTACCGCCGCGGGTTTAAAAAAAAAGCCCGGTCTGAAAACTTCAGTACCGGGCTTTTATTATATCATATCCGCCAGCGATGCTTGGCTGAGTTCGCTGGCTGGCGACCAGCGGCATGGGCAAAGTCCATTGGCACGGCTTGATTCTGACCTCACCCCGTCCGCTGCGCGGCCACCTCTCTCCATCGCGATGGAGCGGGTGCCCTCTGGGCGCCGGGGGTGAGGTGTGCTCATGCCAGGCAGCCCCGAACGACTTTGCCCATGCCCTGCTGCGCCGCTGGCCTGCGTTGCCCACGGGTTGCTATCTACCTACCTGACGGGAAGAAACCGCTACCGCCTGTAAAAGCAGATTTAGGTATCCTAAACGCAGCAGCGCACCCAATTATAGGCGCCGCTAAGGATGGTATCTATGCAACCCACGATTCTCGTGCCACTTGATGGTTCGGACATTGGCGAGGATGCGCTGCCAACCGCCGCCATGCTGGCCCGACAGCTGAACGCCCGCCTGCATCTGGTCCACGTGCACAAGGCGATTATGCTCGTCTACAGCAGCGATATTTGTATTGGCCAGGTCCCCACGCTGAACACCCCCCTGGATAACCAGTGCCGCGCCGATGAGCTGACCTATCTCGAAACAACCGCCCAGCGGCTGCGTGAGCAGGCCCTGGATGTGGATGTAACGCTGCTCAGCGGCCCAGTTGATGAGGCGCTTTCGCAGGCCGCCGTCGTCGATCAGGCCGAGCTGATCGTGATGAGCACCCACGCCCGCGGCGGCGCCGCCCGAATGGTCCTGGGCAGCCTGGCCGATGCGCTGATTCGCACCGCTGCGACCCCGCTGGTGCTGGTTCACGTCCAGGATGGCCCGCCCGCCGACCCTGTGCCGCCCTTTGGCCACATTCTGATCGGCCTGGATGGCGCGCATCTCTCGGAGCAGGTCGTGCCGATCGCCCGGCGGCTTGGCGACGCCATGAACAGTCGTTATACGCTGATTCATATCCTGCCGCCCCACAGCACCGGCTCGCAGCGCTCGGCCGCCCAGATCTACCTCAACAACCTTGCGCTCCAGGCCGAGCTTAATCCCGCCACCACGGAGGGCGTCATGCTGGCCGATGAACATCCGGCCGAGGCTATTCTGACCTATGCCCAGACCCACGCGGTGGATCTGATTGTGCTGGCGACCCACGGGCGTGGTGGTTTGAGCCGCCTGCTCTACGGCAGCGTCACCGACTCGGTGGTGCAGGCCGCTGACCGGCCGATCTTAGTCTATCGGCCGCAGGAGCAGGCGTGATGGTCGATCAGCTGAACAATGCTCACGCTGATGCCAGGCCGCCCAGGGCGGCGCAGTCGCCCCCGACGGCCTGGCATCAGCGTGAGGTTGCGGCAGTGCTGCGCGAGCTTGAGGTCGATGCGGCCAGCGGCCTGAGCCGCGAGGAGGCCGCCCGGCGGCTGGTTGAGCGCGGCCCGAATGAGCTGGCTGAGACCAGCCGCCGGGCGATCTGGCGCATCGTTCTCGAGCAGTTCACCAGCCTGATGGTGATTATCCTACTGGTCGCGGCGGTGATCTCGGCGCTTCTTGGCGACCTTACCGACACCCTGGTGATCGGGATTATTGTGCTGCTGAACGCCGCGCTTGGTTTTATCCAGGAGTATCGGGCCGAGCGAGCGATGGCGGCCTTGAAGCAGCTGGCCGTGCCGATTGTGCGGGTGCGCCGCGCCGGCCAGGTCCAGGAGATCCCCGCCCGCGAGCTGGTGGTCGGCGACCTTGTGCTGCTGGAGACCGGCAACCGCATTCCCGCCGACGGCCGCCTGATCGTCGGGGCCAATCTGCGCACCCAGGAGGCCAGCCTGACCGGCGAGTCGCTGCCGATCGATAAGCAGACCGCAGCGCTGCCCGCCGCCAATGTGGCCCTGGGCGACCGCCTCAACATGGTGTTTCTAGGCACCCACGTCGCCAACGGCCGCGCTGAGATGGCGGTGACGGCGACCGGGATGGATACGGAGCTGGGGATGATCGCCGCGATGCTGCAGGCGGTCGCCCAGGAGCCAACCCCGCTGCAGCGACGGCTCGACGCGCTCGGGCGAATGCTGGCGGCGGTGGCGCTGGCGCTGGTCGTGATCATCTTTGCGCTTGGGCTGCTGCGCGGCGAAGATCTGACCCTGATGTTCCTGACCGCAGTCAGTATGGCGGTCGCCGCCGTCCCCGAGGGCCTGCCCGCCGTGGTGACGATCGCGCTGGCCGTGGGCGCCCAGCGCATGCTCAAGCAGCACGCCCTGATTCGGACCCTGGCGGCGGTCGAGACGCTCGGCTCGGTGACGGTGATCTGCAGCGACAAGACTGGCACGCTCACCGAGAACCGCATGACGGTGACCGTGGTCGATGTGGCCGGCGAGCGCTTTGCTGCGGCCCAGCCGAATCCCAGCCTCGCGGCCCACCCGGCGGCGGTGCTGCTGCTGGCCGGCAGCGCGCTGTGCAACGACGTTCAGAGCGATGGCGCGGATATCAACCACCTGCTGGGCGACCCCACCGAGAGCGCCCTGGTTGCCGCCGCCGGTGCCAGCGGGCTGGATAAGACCCAGCTTGACGCGCTGCTGCCGCGCGTGGCCGAGGTTCCGTTCGACTCCGACCGTAAGTGTATGACGACCGTGCATCGCATCACAGGCGCTGCGCTCAGCCAGCTGCCGGCAGCGCTGGCCATGGCGCTCCAGCAGGTGCTGCCCCAGGCCGCGACGGCCTACATCGGCTTCAGCAAAGGCGCGGTCGATCGCCTGCTGGAGCAGGTTGCCACGGTCTGGCTGGGCGACCGCCCCGAGCCGCTGACCGCCAGCTGGCGCGAGCGAATCACCCAGGCCAACGACGAGCTGGCCCAGGACGGGATGCGAGTGCTTGGCGTGGCCATGCGCCCGCTGGCCGACCCCACCCTCCCCGCGACTACGCTGGAAAGCGAGCTGATCTTCATCGGGCTGGTCGGCATGATCGATCCACCCCGCCCTGAGGCGAAGACCGCCGTCCAGACATGTCTTAGCGCTGGTATCCGCCCAGTGATGATCACTGGTGATCATCCGCTGACAGCCTCGGCAATTGCCCTCGATCTTGGCTTTCCCGCCGCAAGTCGGATTATGACTGGTGCCGACATTGCTAGCCGCACGGCGGAGGAATTGCAGGGGCTGGTGGCGGATACCGCGATTTTTGCCCGTGTGGCCCCCGAGCACAAGCTGGCGATTATTCAGGCGTTTCAGCGCAACGGCCAGATTGTGGCCATGACCGGCGATGGCGTCAACGATGCCCCGGCGCTGAAGCAGGCCGATATCGGCGTGGCGATGGGCCTGAATGGCACCGATGTGGCCAAAGAGTCGGCCAACATGGTCCTGCAGGACGATAACTTCGCCACGATTGTCGCCGCCGTGCGCGAGGGCCGCGTGATCTACGACAATATTCGCAAGTTCATCAAGTTTATGCTGGCGACCAACACCGCTGAGCTGTGGGTGATG
>JACCRK010000398.1 GCA_013813565.1 Herpetosiphonaceae bacterium | reverse complement strand
CGATCACCAAGGCGCTGGTCGAGCTGCACGGCGGGCGCATCTGGGTGACCAGCGAGCTGGGCAAAGGCACGACGTTCTGGCTGACCCTGCCGATCGCCAACGAGCTGGCCCGGCGCGGCAACTAGGCCATCAAAAGAAGTAAAATAGATCAAAACCAGATTGATCTAGCCCAGGAGGTTTGGTATGAATGCAATGTGGCACGATTTGGCGGCAGTTGAACAGGATTCTGATAAAGTGAGCGGTGTGTTGGTGTTCCGTGGAACGCGGGTTCCAATCGCCGCCCTATTTGAAAATCTGCGCGATGGTGCCACGGTGAATCAGTTTCTTGAGTGGTTTCCTGGAGTTCGACGCGCCGATGTCGAAGCTGTTCTTCAACATGAAGTGCAGCAGCTTACCCATGCCGAGGCCGAATGAATATTCTCGTCGATCAAGGCACACCAGTTCCGCTGCGCAAACATTTGACTGAACATACCGTCGCCACTGCCTATGAACAAGGCTGGTCCAGCTTGACCAACGGAGATTTGCTTGATACTGCAGAACAGGCAGGCTACGATCTCCTGGTTACCACCGATCAGAACCTGCGGTATCAGCAGAATCTTACGACCCGCCAAATAGCGATTTTAGTTCTACGTTCGACTTCGTGGCCGCGTATTCAACAGCATGTGGACGCCATTCGCACTGCCGTTGAGCAGATGGTGAGCGGCGCGTATGCAGAAGTAGATATTTTAGAATTGGAGCAACCATGACAACCCTCAACATCGGCGACATGGCCCCGGAGTTTGCCCTGCCCGCCGACAACGGCGAGACGGTCCGGCTGGCCGACTTTCGCGGCAAAAAAGTCATTCTGTACTTCTATCCCAAGGATGACACGCCCGGCTGCACCACCCAGGCCTGCGGTTTTCGCGATAACTATCCGCAGATTACGGAGCGCAACGCCGTGGTGATCGGCGTCAGCCCCGACGATGTGAAGTCGCACCTGAAGTTCAAGACCAAGTTCGACCTGCCCTTCCTGCTGGTCGCCGACACCGAGCACACCCTGGCCGAGGCCTACGGCGTCTGGGGCGAAAAATCGATGTACGGAAAAAAATTCCAAGGCGTGACCCGCAGCCACTTCGTGATCGACGAGGAGGGTCGCCTGCTCGATGTCCAGGGCAAGATCAGCCCGGCCGACAGCGTGGCCCAGGCGTTGAAGCTGATCTAGTGGCTAGCGGGCGGGTACTGAGACCCGCCGTACATTGCAGAGGTAGATTGATGTCCGAGCAGTATTCTATTCGCCTGGCCCGCGCCGCCGAGCTGGCCCAGATTCAGGCGATTGAGCTGGCCGCGAGCCGGCTGTTTGTCGGGACGGCGTTCGATTTTCTGGTCGAGGGCGCGCCGATCCCGCTGCCCGCGCTGCGCGACTACCAGGCGGCGGGGCACATCTGGGTCGCGGCGGACGCTGCCGATCAGCCGGTGGGCTTCGCGATCGTGCGTCTGCACCGCGATGCCGTCCATCTGCACGAGCTTGATGTGCACCCCGACCACGGGCGGCGCGGGCTTGGCCGGCGGCTGGTGCAGGCGGTGGGCGCGTGGGCGCAGGCGCAGGGCCTGGCGGCGCTGACGCTCTCGACCTTCCGCGACATTCCCTGGAACGGGCCGCTGTATGCCAGAATGGGCTTCGTCCCGCTCACCGACGCCGATCTCAGCCCGGAGCTGCGCGAGATCCGCCAGCACGAGGCCGCGGCGGGCCTGCCGCTGGCGGCGCGGGTGTGTATGGTGTTAGTGATTAGGGGCTAGGTGCTAGGGATTAGGCGATAGGGCGGATACGGAGACCCGCCGTACAGGCTTTGACGATCCCGAACCTCAACCCCAAACCTCTAAGCCCAAACCCCTAATCCCTAACCCCTAATTCTATGAGGTACCCCAAATGTATTGCTCGATCTTTCGGCCCGACCTGTTCGCCGGGCAGACCATCATTGTTACTGGCGGCGGCACCGGGATTGGCCGGGCGATCGCCCACGAGCTGGCCAGCCTGGGGGCGCATGTGGCCCTGGCGGCGCGCAACGAGGAGAATCTGCTGCGGGTGCGCCAGGAGATTGGGGCGGCTGGCGGCAGCGCCACGCACTATCTGTGCAATATCCGCGACGAGGCCCAGGTTGTGGCGCTGTTTGCGGCGGTGGTGCAGGAGCGCGGCCAGGTTGACGGGCTGGTCAACAACGGCGGCGGCCAGTTTCTCTCGCCGGCCGAGCATATCTCGCGCAACGGCTGGCACGCGGTCGTCGAGACCAACCTGAGCGGCACCTTCCTGATGTGCCGCGAGGCCTTCAAGCAGTCGATGGGCGAGCGCGGCGGGGCGATCGTCAACATCGTCTCGGAGATGTGGCGCGGCTTTCCGGGCATGGCCCACTCGGGCGCGGCGCGGGCCGGCGTGGTCAACCTGACCCAGACCCTGGCGGTCGAGTGGGCGCGGGCCGGCGTGCGGGTCAATGCGGTGGCGCCGGGCCTGATTCGCTCCAGCGGGCTGATGAACTATGGCGAGGCGATGCAGCCGATCATTGAGCAGATGGTCCAGCATCAGCCGACCAAGCGCATGGGCAGCGAGGGTGAGGTCGCCGCCGCCGTGACATTTCTGCTCTCGCCCGCCGCCGGCTACATCAGCGGCGACACGCTGCGGGTCGACGGCGCCGGATCGCTGTGGCGCCACGCCTGGGAGATCGAGGATCACGCCAACGCGCCCCAGGCCTGGCCGGGCTTTGCCGAAGAGTAGGCGGCGGTCGCTCAGACCTCGGCCGCCAGCCGCAGCGGAATGATGAAGTAGGCCCCGGCCGTGTCAGCGCCGCGCAGCGTCGGGGAGATGGCAGATCCCAGGGCCAGCTTGAGCCGATGGTTGGCCTGCGACTCGCCGCCGCTGTGCGAGCGCAGCTGGTAGCAGCCCAGCGCACGGGCCTGCTGGATGGCGTACAGCTGCAGGGCGCGGCCGATCCCCTGGCCGCGCAGCTCGGGCAGCACCCCGAAGGCCAGCACCTTGGCCTCGCGCAGGGTCTCGCCGTTGAACACCACCGGGTCGCAGTCGTCCTCAAGGCCAATATCTTGCAACACAATGCGCAGAAATCCACCGACGCGGCCCGCCGCATCAGCCGCCACAAACACCTGGCTGCCGCGATGCCAGTCGTAGCTCGCCTGCATCCAGTCGACCTGGTCGAGCTGTTCCACCGCCTGCCAGAGCGCCGGCCAGCGCGGATCGGCGGGGTCCCAGGTTTCAAGCTTGAAGTTCAACCGGTGGCTCCTCCAGATTTAATAGGGCGCTGACCTCGGCCAGCCGCCGGGCGACCGTGGCCGGGGCTTGCGCCTCCAGCTCGGGGTTATCGAGGTGCTGGGCGATCCAGAAGCACGAGAGGGTGAGGCGGGCGGCGATCAGCACATCGAGCGCGGCGTCGCTCAGCTCCAGCGGCTGCACCTGGCGGTAGCCGGCCAGCAGCGCGGCCCGCAGCTCGGGGTAGTGCGGCTCGCGCAGATAGTCGAGCAGCAGCGGTGCCAGATCGTAGGCATAGTAGCCCCAGGCACAGCTCTCAAAATCAATCAGGCTGATGCGCTGATCGTCGATCACCAGGTTCTTGCAGATGATATCGGCGTGGATCAGGCCATAGTCCATCGGCGAGAACGCCTCGAAGACCGCCTTGATCTGCGCCTCAGCCTCGGCCAGAATCCGGTGCTGGGCTGGCGAAAACAGGCTCGGGGTGTGCTCCTCGATCAGGCGCCAGAACACGAACTGGTCGGCGGTGAGCTTGCGGCGCGGGTAGTTGGCGGTGTACGAGAAGGCCCGCGAGTGGGCGTGGAGCTGGCCAATTGCCGCGCCAATCCGCTCGGCCTGCTCAGGGGTGTGGTGGGCGGCCGGGCGGGTCGCGCCCTCCAGCCAGTCGAACAGCACGCCGTACAGCGCATCGCTGCTCTCGGGCAGCTTCACCCGCAGCAGCGCATCCAGGGCATCATCGCTGGGCGGCATGATTGGGTGCGGCACCTGCAGCTCAGTCTCGGCGCGCAGAGCCTCCAGCCAGCGCAGCTCGCTGCGGATAGCGCTGGCGCTGGACTGGTGCGGCCGATAGATCCGCAGGGCGTAGCGCCGCTGGGCGGCGCTAACCACCTGAAAGGTGGCGTTGTTGACGAAGGCGAGCGGCGTAATCGTGGCGGGCACGATCTGATGTTTCGCCGCCATCTGGTGCGCCGCCTCGTGATACAGCCGCTGTTGATCTTCAAAGTGGAGTTCAGTAAAAATTGGCATAGCTAAACCTCCCAGGTTCATTGACTTTTAGCATCATAGGCGACCGATAGGGTCTTGAGCAAGCCTTTCTGTGGCATACTGTATGATCAAGGCCGCTGGATTGGGTCTCGATCAACAGGAGCGACCGATGACGACAGTTTTCACCCACGCCCTGGTGCCACTGGCGCTTGGTGCCGCGCTCGATCGGCGCATGGTCAGCGGGCGGCTGCTGGTGGCCGGAGCGGTCTGCGGCGTGCTGCCCGACGCCGATGTGCTGAGCTTGCAGTTTGCGGTGGCCCGTGGCTCGCTGCTGAGCCATCGTGGGTTCACCCACTCGCTGGGCTTTGCCTGCCTGCTTGGCGTGCTGGCGGCCGTGCTGGCGCCACAGCTCAGGGCGCGGCGCGGGGCTGCCTTTGGCTTCGTATTCCTGAGCACACTCTCGCATCCGCTGCTGGACATGCTGACCAATGGTGGCTCCGGCGTGGCGCTGGGGTTTCCGTTTTCCAGCGAGCGGGTGTTTTTTAGCTGGCGCCCGATCCTGGTGGCCCCGATTAGCGCGGCGCGCTTCTTCAGCGAGCGCGGCTGGCGCGTGCTACAATCGGAGCTGGTCTGGGTTGGGCTGCCGCTGGCCGGGCTGGCGCTGCTGATCTGGCTCTGGCGACGTGGGCGGAGCCCGGCACCAGACACGAGCATAAGCTAGGCCACTGTATTGTACTGCTCAATCCGCTTGATTCAGGAATGATTTAGCGAAGGAGATCATCATGGCAACCGAAGGAGGACGGAAGGTTGGGATCGTCGGGACGGGTATGGTTGGGGCTTCGTTTGCCTACGCGCTGATGCAGCGCAGCCTGACCAACGAGATCGTCCTGATCGACGCCAACCAAGGCCGCGCCGAGGCTGAGGTGATGGATCTGCAACACGGCCTGCCATTTGTCCGCCCGATCAATATCTCGGCGGGCGACTACGCCGACCTGGCCGGGGCCGCCGTGACCGTGGTGACGGCCGGCGCCGCCCAGAAGCCCGGCGAGACCCGGCTCCAACTGCTTGAGCGCAACGCCGCCATCTTCAGCCAGATCATCCCGCCGATCGCCGAGCACAACCCCGACGGCATCATCCTGGTCGCCACCAACCCGGTCGACATCATGACCTCGCTGGCGATCACGTACAGCGGACTGCCGCCGCAGCGCGTGTTTGGCTCCGGCACCGTGCTGGACACGGCCCGCTTTCGCTCGATGCTGGGCGAATACTACAACGTCGACCCGCGCTCGGTCCACGCCTACATTGTCGGGGAGCACGGCGATAGCGAGCTGCCCCTGTGGAGCCTGGCCAACATTGCCGGCATGCGCCTGCAGGACTTTCACTCGGCCACTGGCGGCACGTTCGACCAGGCCGCCCACCAGAAGATCTTCGAGCGCACCCGTGACGCCGCCTATGCGATTATCGAGCGCAAAGGCGCCACCTACTACGCGATCGGCCTGGGCCTGCTGGCGGTGACCGAGGCGCTGCTGCGCAACCAGCGCACCGTGCTGACCGTCAGCAGCCAGATGACCGGCCAGTATGGCGTAAGCGATATCTGCATCAGCCTGCCGACGATTGTTGGCTCAGGCGGCGCCGAGGAGGTCCTCACGCTGAACATCAGCCCCGAGGAAGAGGACGCCTTCCGCCACTCCGCCAACACGTTGCGGGAGCGGCTGGCCCAGGTGCTGAAAGATTAGCGGGGGTTTGATTCCCGAAGGCCACCAAGGTGCACGAAGAATCATTAGGATCTGCGTCGGCTGAGCTGCTAGCCAGGCGGAAATACAGTTCAGGGGAGCAAGAATATTTTTCTCGCTCCCCTGAACTGTGTCCGGCCCCATGTCTCGCATCACTACGTTCGTTTGAAGGGCTTATGGGTTCATCGATCGATCGGCGGGTGCCCTTTGGGCAGCGGTGGTGCGCAGCGGCCCAGAGAGCACCCCGGTGAGGTCAAATATGCCGCTATTTCGACTTATTTGATCGGTATTGCCCTAAGCCCTACGCCTTGACATACTGCTCGAACCAGGCCAGGGTTCTGGACCAGGCTGCCTGGGCCTGATCGGGGCTGTAGCGGGTGCCGGTGTCGTTGTGGAACGCGTGGTTGACGCCGGGGTAGATCTCTTTCTCGAATGTTTTGCTGTTGGCCTGCATCGCCGCCTCGATCTCGGCGATCCCGGCGTTGATCCGCTCGTCCTGCTCGGCGTAGATCGCCAGCACCGCCGCCTGGATCCCTGGCACGTCGGCGACCTGCGGGGCCGGGCCATAGAAGGGCACTGCCGCCTTGAGCTCCGGCGTTTTGGTGGCGACCCGCCAGGTCACGCCACCGCCGTAGCAGAACCCGACCATACCAACCTTGGACCCGTCGGCGAACGGCTGGCCCTTGACATAGGCCAGGCCGCTCTGGAAATCCTGGACCGGTTGGCCCTCGGGCATCTGGCCGAGGAACCCCGAGACATCGTCGGAGTTGGTGATCGCCGCCGTGCCACCCTGGCGCGAGAGCAGATCGACCGCCAGCGCCACGTAGCCGGCCTTGGCCAGCCGCCGGGTCACATCCTGAATATGCGGCGTCAGGCCGCGATTCTCGTGGCATACCAGGATGATCGGCGCCGGGGTGTCGCCGGCCGGCCGGGCCAGATAGCCCATCAGCGTGGCGTCAGCGCCGGGAAACTCCACCATCGCCGCCGTGACGGCCGGGTCGTTTTCGGCCACGTTGACCCCGGCGGGCGCTGGCGGGGCGGTGGCCGCAGCGGTTGGCGCGGCTCCTGCGGCGGTCGTGGCGGCGGTCGTGGCGGTGGCCGCAGCGGTTGGCGCGGCGGTGGCCTGCACATCGCCGCAGGCGGCCAGGACACTGGTGGCGAAAAGCATACTGCCGCTGATCGCCGCGATCCGCTTCAGCACCTGGCGGCGGGTGAGCAGCCCCTCCTGGTAGTCCTCGACAAACTCATCGACCAGATACAGCTGCATGTCATTCAATGTGTCTCGCATCGTTATCTCCTCATACTATTAATGATCGAAGTTCACTGGTGTTGATGGTCGGCTAACCTCCTCCCTCACTGGACTAGATGGCGGCGGAAAAACTCCAGCGTGCGCTCGGCATACAGGTTGTAGGCATCGCCCTGAAGCGCGTGGCCGCCACCCTCGTAGAGATGCAGCGTCACCTCCTTGCCGAGGGCGCGGAGCGTCTCGGCCATGGCCACGCTGGCGCTCTCGTCGACGGTGCTGTCGGCGGTCCCGTGGTGCAGCTGGACCGGCGCGCTGATCGCAGCGAAATAGGTGATCGGCGAGACCCGGCGGTAGGCCTCGAGGTTGGCATCCGGCGGAAAGGGCCAGGTGCCGCCGCCCGGATTGCCGCCGCTCTGGCGGAAGCGCCGCGCATAGTCCTGGGCCAGGTCGGCCGGGGCCGGGGCATACACCACCGCCGCCGCAATCTGGTCGGAGACCGTCAGCGCGGCGATGGTTGCCGATCCGCCGCGGCTATGGCCCCACATGCCGACCTTGCCGGGCCGGGCCAGCGGCAGCTTCTGGGCCAGCGGAATCAGCCCGATCACATCCATATAGTAGCCGGTGTAGAACTGATTCGGCCCGTCATCGCCGCCGGCGTAGCCGCGAAAGTCGGGCGCGACCACTAAAAAGCCGTTGCGCGCCATCAGGTCGGAGAAGGCCCGGCTGTCCATGCCCGGCTGGTAGATGTCGCGGGCGATCGTGCCACGGTTGGCGATGATCACCGGAAACGGCCCGTCGCCAGCCGGAACGTGCAGCAGGCCGGTCAGGGTCAGGCCATCGGCGGGATAGCTGATGCGGTAGGAGGTGTAGCCGGCGGCCTGATTCCAGATCGCGCCAACCGTGATCTCCCCAGCGCCTACCGGACGCGCCCGCAGGTCGGGGATCGTCAGCCCGGCCACGGGGTCCGGCGTTGGGGTTTCTGGGATGGGCGTGGCGGCTGGCGGCGCGGTGCTGGTGGGTGCGGGCGTGATCGTTGGCGGAATTGGCGTGGTCATCGCCGCCAGCGCTGGTGTCGCAGTCGCTGGCTGGAGGTCGGGCTGTGGCTGGGCCGCCTGGCCACATGCCGCGAGGATTGGCAGCAGCAGCAGATAACGCAGTGATTTGAGCATGAGCAAATCCTTTATACTCTATGCACTTAACTACGCACGCCGCCACCTGATCGGTTTAATAGTCAGAGCCTCTCGTGTGCAGACAAGGGAATGCCGCAGAAGCGGTGCAGTGCGCAGCGCTCACTCACTGCCTGGATCCTGCGGGACGCTCTCCGCCGCCGGGTGCTCGTTGTCTGGCAGGTCTGAGACCGCGCTTGATCCTGGCGGCACTTCCGGCTCGGCGGCTGGATCCTCATCACTCCACGTAATGGTTGTCACTGTCGTGACGGTCGTAACTGTACGCTTGATGATCCGGCGCATCACATGCTCCTAATCCTGATGTTGGTCAAGCGTAGCATAGAATACATCGATCGACCCGACGAAACTTGCCAAAAAAGGACGTAGGACCGCTCTGATGGGCTGCTGAGAATCGCTCAATGCTGCAGATGCAACGTCTGGCGGCAGATATGCGTAGTAGCACCAACATCTTTGCCCCATCACGCCCCCGGTGCAATTTTTAACTCCGAGGTGAACTATGGCTACTGCTGTTCCACTTGAATCAATCCCAACCTTTGGCGCTCTGCTGCACTTCCTCCGGCGCCGCGCCCGCCTGACCCAGCGCGAGCTGGCGATCGCCGTCGGCTACAGCGAGGCCCACGTCTCACGGCTGGAAAGCGATCAGCGGCTGCCCGATCTGACCACGCTGATCGCGCTGATCGTCCCGGCTCTGGACCTGGATGACGATCCGCCGGCCGTGGCCCGCCTGCTTGAGCTGGCCGCCGCCGCCCGTGGCGAGAGCCTGGCCGGCACCAGCGTGACGCTAACCCACACCACCGAGCGGCGCAGCAGCAGTGAGTTCGGCGTGATCGAGGCGGTGCCGCCGCTGCCGGCAGGACTGGTCGAGCGCGAGGATCTGCTGCGCCTACGCCAGCGCCTGGAGCGCGATCGCTGTGTGCTGCTGTGCGGCTGGGCCGGGGTTGGCAAGACGACGCTGGCGGCAGCGCTGGCCCACGCCCAGCCCGCCCAGCCGGTTTTCTGGCTGACCTTAGCCGAAAACATCACCGCGACCGTCGATGTGCTGGTTCGTCAGCTGGCGCTGTTTTTGCTGATGCTGGGCGATGAGACGGTGCTGACTCTGGCCGAACACGCCCCCGACGCCGATGCGGCGCTGCCGCTCGATCAACAGATGCTGCTGCTCGGCGCCGCGCTGGCCCGCTATCCGGCCCTCCTGTGTTTCGATAACCTGCATGTGGCCCAGGATCCGGCGCTGCTGCAGGTGTTGCAGCACCTGATCGCCAGCTCACCGGCCGGCATCCTGCTGCTCAGCCGCGAGCAGCTGCGCCTGCCTGGCGTTGCCTCGTTCACGCTGGGCGGGCTGACCGCCCCGGAGTCGCAGCGTCTGCTGGATAACCTGCACGCCCATCTCGACCCCAACCACGCCACCCAGCTGATCGAACATACGGCTGGCAACCCAATGCTGCTGCGGCTGGCGGTTGGTCAGCTGTCCGACCGCGGCGGCGACGCCGCACTGATCAACCATCTCGCCACCGAGCCCCACGTGGCCAGCTACATCGTCCAGACCACCCTCGACCACGTTGCCCCCGATACCCGGCGGCTGATCGAGCTGCTGGCAGTGGTTGGCCAGCCGGTCAATCTGTATGCCGAGGCGCTGCTGGAGCTCAGCCAGGCGGCGCTGGGCACGATCAGCTGGGGAGCGGCGGTGCAGGAGCTCACCCAGCGCTACCTGATCGACAACCCGGCCCAGGCGGCGCTGCCGCCGCTGCTCCGCGATCACGTCTATGCCACGCTGATCGGCGATCTGGAGCAGCGCCGCCATCTGCATCGGGTCGCCGCCGAGTGGCTTGAGGCGACCGACGGCGATGCCGTGGTGGCGGCGCAGCACTATGCGTCCGCAGGTCAACCCCAGGCCGCCACAGCCATGCTCTCGGGCAAGATCGACGCGATCCTTAGCCGCGGCCAGTCCGACGCCGCCGCGACCCTTATCGATGGGCTGCTGGCCAGCGCCCGCCGCAGCGCCGCCGATCTGGTGTTGCCGCTCTTGAGCACCCGCGCCGATCTGCTGGTGCACACGCTGCGCGCCGCCGAGGCCGAGGCCAACTATCGCGAGGCGCTGAGCCTGGCGACCCAGCCAACCGTGCGGGCGCATCTGGTCTGGCGGATGGCGGCCAGCCTGCTGCAGCGCGGCCATGTCGCCGAGACTCTGGCCCTGGTTGAGGCAACGGCGGCGGCGCTGAGCCCTGGCGATACGTTGCTGCAGGCCTATCTGGCCGTGGCGGGCAGCAAAGCCCTGCTCATGCTCTCACGCTTCTCCGAGGCCGAGGTGCGGGCCGATGAGGCGCTGTTGCTGGCGGATCGGCTCGATGGGACGCTGGCCGCGCTGGCGGCCGGCATTCAGGCGCGGGCCGGCGCCGGCATAGCGATAATCATGCAGATCACCGGCCGGCGTGAGGCCGCCATCCGCCAGTGGCATCAGGTGATTGCAGCGGCTAGCGGCGCCGAGCTGACCCGCTTTCGCCATCGCTGTATGGCCAACCTGGCCAATATTCTGTATGAGCAGGGCGATCTGGCGGCGTCCTTCGACGCATGTGGCGAGGCGCTCAGCGGCCTGCGGCTGATCGGCGACAGCTATGCGATGAGCCGCGTGCTGCATACAATGGCCCTGATCCACGCAACCCGCGCCGAGTGGGTTGCGTCGCTGGCGCTGCTGGACGAGGCCTGTACGATCAAACGCTCGATTGGCGATCTCCAGGGCCTGGGCAACTCGCTCAATCAGCGCGCCGACGTGCTGATCGCGCTTGGCCAGGTGCAGGAAGCCCACAACCTGTCACGCCAGATCCTGGCCGAATGCGGCGAGTCTGGCGAGCCGCGCTCGCGCTGTATGTACCTCGTCGTGCTGGTGATGAGCCAGCTCGTGCTGGGCGACCTGGCGGCGGCCGAGGCAACCCTGGCAACCATCGCCCAGATTCCGGCGGCCGGCACCGATGAGCGCATCGGGAACTTTCTGGTCAACCGCCGGGCGCTGCTGACCCTGCTCCAGGGCCGCCCCGCCGCTGCCAAGGATCAGCTGCTGGCCGCGCCGGACGAATCCAGCGGCCTGGAGACAGCGCTGGAGCGCCAGCTGGTGCTGAGCCTGATCGCCCTGGACCAGGGCGACGCCAGCCAGGTCGCCCAGCTGACCACAGCGGTCGCGCAGCAGGCGGCGGCGGCCAACTACGTGTTCCATCAGCAGCTCGCGCAGCAGATCGCCGCCGCCGCGCCCGGATTGCCCCTGTCGCAGCTGCCGCGGCTGCTCTGGTGTCGCAGCGAGCCGGTCGACCAGCGCATGTTCGCGCCAGCCAGTCTTACGCTGCACACTGAAAAGAGTGTTTAATCGCCCGCCCGCCACACTGGGTGACCACACCACAGGCCGGGAATACCCCCGGCCTGTGGTGTTTTAGGGTATGGCTACGCCTAGAAACCAGCTACGTTGAGCTGTGGCTCCTTGGTGTTGTCGTGATCGTTGCTGTTGTTCCAGTTGGTCGTGCCGGAGCTGGTCAGCGCATTTTTGACGGAGCTGGGGAGGCGCTGGGGTGGGTTGGTGTGGAGAGACAATACTTGACCGATTGGTCGGTCAGTTATATAATACCCACTATGAAAAAAGGCGAACACACCAAAATGGCAATCTTGGAGGCGGCGCTGGATCTCCTGGGGAACCACGGCCCGGACGGATTCACCGCCGCCGCGCTGGCCCAGGCGGCCGGGGTAAGCAAAGCAACCCTGTTTCACCACTTCGCCACGCTGGACCTCATCCCGCTGGCGGCCTTTGAGCAGGTCTGGCTCAAGGCCCTGGCCCCCGAGCAACTGGCCGATGTCCCGCTGCGGGCCTATCTGGAAGGGCTTGGGCAGGAGCTGATCGTGACGGCGCGCGAGCGGCGGGCCTTCCTCAACGCCTACTTTGTCTTCTTCACCCAGGCCCTCTTCAGCCCACCGCTGCGCCAGCGCCTGGTGGAAAGCTCGCAGACGATGCACCGAGTCCTGCGCGAGGCCCTGCTGGCCAAGCTGCCCGCGAGCATGCCCGCCGCCACGCTCGAGGCGACCGTCCACCTGGTCGAGCTGGCACTCGATGGAATGGGTCTGCACCTGCTGGTGCTGAGCGAGGAGCAGGATCTGGCCCGCGCCTGGACGCGGCTGATCGACCTGATCGCGCCAGATGGCGACGCATAGCGCGGCCGACACGATTGGACGTATTCAGCTAAGGAGTTTTTATGAAAGCCTTGATCTGTGGCGCCGGCATCGCTGGCCTGACTCTGGCCTGGCGGCTGGAGCGCGCCGGCTGGCAGGTGACGATCATCGAGCGGGCGCCGGGGCCGCGCAATGCGGGCTACATGATCGATTTCTATGGCTCGGGGTACGATGTCGCCGAGCTGATGGGGCTGCTGCCGCAGCTGCAGGTCATCCACCACGCCATCCCTGAGCTGGCCTATGTCGATCACAATGGCCGCCGGGTGGCCGGAATCAGCTACGCGACCTTCAGCCAGATCCAGCGCGGCCGCCTGCACAACATGATGCGCGGCGAGCTTGAGCAGGTGCTGCTGGAGGCGCTACCGCCAGCGGTTGAGCTGCGCTATGGGCGGAGCATTGAGGCAGTCGAGCTGCACGACAGCCACGTCGAGGTGCTGCTGACCGACGGAGTGCGCGAGCGCGCCGATCTGCTGGTTGGCGCCGATGGCATTCACTCGCGGGTGCGCACCCTGGTCTTTGGCGCCGAGCAGCGATTTATGCGCGACCTGGGCGCCCACACCGCCGCCTACATCTTCGCGGATCCGGCGCTGCGCCAGCAGCTGGAGGGCCGCTTCAAGATGATCAGCTCGCCTGGGCGGGAGGCCGGCTTCTACCCGCTGCCCAACGGCCAGATCGCCGCGTTCTTTGTCCACCGCGCGGCATCGGCGGTCCTGCCGGCGGTGCCGGGCGCCGAGCTGGCCCGCGTGTACAGCGATCTCGGCTGGATAGTGCCCGAGGCGCTGCGCCACTGCGGCGAGAGCATCTACTACGATCGGGTGGCCCAGATCGAGATGCCGCACTGGAGCCAGGGCCGCGTTGTGCTGGTCGGCGATGCCTGCCAGGCCGTCTCGCTGCTGGCCGGCCAGGGCGCCTCGATGGCGATGGGCGGCGCCTATGTGCTGGCGCAGATGCTGGCCGAGCATCCGACGGTTGAGGCCGGGCTGGCCGGCTACGAGGCCCGGATCAAGCCGGCAATCCGCCGCAAGCAGGCGATCGGCCGGCGCACCGCCAGCTGGATTGTGCCGCGCCACCAGTGGCATATCGCCGCTCGCAACAGGCTGCTTCAGCTTGGGCAGCTGCCGGGCCTGGCCTGGCTGCTGCGCCCGGTGCTGGCCGCCGGCAGCGAGAGCGTGGTCTAGGCCCAATACCGTTCAAATACGCGTTCCAGACGCGGGTTCGCCCTCACCCCGGCGCGTTGCGCCACCACGGCACTGCCCAGAGGGCACCCCGGGCACCCCGGAGAGGGGAAAATGCCCATGAATTCCCTTATGTGAACGGTATTGGGTCTAGGCGACAATACCG
>JACCRK010000351.1 GCA_013813565.1 Herpetosiphonaceae bacterium | reverse complement strand
GGTGGCAGCCTGGCGAGTATGTTTGGGCCGCTGGTTGGCACCCAGGCCGGCTCAGGCATGGCGCTGATTATGGTGCTGAGCGGCGTCCTTGGGGTAATCGCCGCGCTGTGTGGCTATCTCTTCCCAGCTGTGCGCAACGCCGAGACGCTTATTCCCGACCACGCCGATAGCCCCGAGGAGGCGTCAGCCACTTCAGGTATCGTTGGCGAGCTACAGCCGGCCGACTAAAGCCCGCAATCATAAAAATGCCCAACGAGCCTAATCAGCTCGTTGGGTCGTCATTTAAGCGCCCCAAAACGGTGGGAAAGATAGAGCGAAAGAGCAGGCGTGCAGGTTGCGCTACATCGCGACCAGTTGACCAAAATCGGCCCGATACGGCGCATACAGCGCCAGCTCGCGAACATAGTCGTGAACTTCAACGCGCCGAAGCGGATCGTTGTAGTCATCAATAAGTAGCGCCAGGGCATCTTTGAGATAGCCCTTGGGTGCGTACTCATAGATCGGCTCGCCATCATTCGGGACGGTGGATAAAATCCCCGCCTCGGTGAGCTCCTCTAAGGCTTGTTTGGTGCTCCAGATATCACGGGAGATACGGGCAGCAATATGGGCCGTGGTTCCCCGCGAAAGCGTACGCTGTGCAAACGAGACCACACATTGGAGCTTGACCGGGGTGTCAATCGCTCGTTCCAGCAGCAGATGGACGGAAGAGGTCATCATAAACTCGCCTCCTAGCAATCGTCATTGACTGCGCGGTGAGAGAGCCCACGGTCGGGGGGGGCAAGGCTTCAGGGCCGGTATCTCCAAAACTCCGCAGGGTTGATGCTCAAACGTTGAACATCAATTGAGTAACATATTGAGGTGTTGATAAGTACATTGAGGAAGGTACGCTAGAATTGTATCCTGAGCGTTATGTTATCCACTGCGACGCATTATAGCAAGTAGTAGCGATTCTGTCTAGCTGGCTGGATGAAAAAATGATGAAGAAATCAAAAACTTTTAATTATTAAATTCTTGCTCTGACCACTAAAACAAACCAGCCGTGGAGTTGCTCCACGGCTGGCTCGATAACCGACCGGTGTTTAGGCAGTTATGGTAATGCTGGCTGCGCTCTCGGAGGCGTCAGAGTCATCGTTATCCTCATCAACCGAGGCCTCGCAGGAGACCGCGGCCACCAAGTCCTTAGAACCCAGGTTGATTACGTTGACGCCCTGGGTGGCGCGACCGTACTGTGAGATATTCGCGGCCCGCGTGCGCATCACCACGCCCTGGCGGGTGATAATGGTGACGGTCTCGTCGTCCTGGTTGACGTGGGCGGCGGCGATGAAATCCTGGGGCTTGAGCTTGATGGTGATCACGCCCTGCCCGCCGCGACCTTTGCGCGGGTACTCGGCCAGCGCCGTTCGCTTGCCCATACCCTTGGAGGTCACCACCAGCAGCTGGGCATCGGCGCGGGCCAGCCCCATGCCAACCACGGTGTCCTTGTCGTCCATGCGAATGCCGATCACGCCGCTGGCCGGCCGGCCCATTGCCCGAACATCTTCCTGGGCAAAGCGGATGGTCTGGCCGCCACGGGTGGTCATCAGAATATCCTCGTCGCCGTGGCTCATATGCACCCAGCGCAGCTCATCGCCCTCGTCAAGGCCGATGGCGATCAGCCCGTTGGAGCGCACCGAGCTGTACTCGCTGAGAATCGTCCGCTTGATCCGCCCCTTGACCGTGGCCATCACCAGATACTCGGCCTGATTGAAGTCGGGCACGGCGATCAGCGAGGTGATGTGCTCGCCAGGCTGAAGCGCGATCAGGTTGACCAGCGGCAGCCCCTTGGCCGTCCGGCTGGCATCGGGGACCTCGTGAACCTTGAGCTGGTAGACTTTGCCCCGGTTGGTAAAGAATAGCAGGTCGTTGAGGGTGTTGCACAGCAGGATATGGTTGACGACATCATCTTCCTTGGTCGTCATGCCTTTAATGCCCCGTCCGCCACGGTGCTGGACCCGGTAGGTGTCGCCAGGCACTTTCTTGATGTAGCCGCGATCGGTCACCGTGACCAGCACGCGCATGTCGGGGATCAGGTCCTCGAGGCTGATATCGCCAGTCGCCTCGGCGATAATGCGGGTGCGGCGGACATCGCCATATTTTTCTTTCAGCTCAGCCAGATCGGCCTTGATCATCACCGCGATCCGGCGCGGGTTGGCCAGAATATCCTCAAGCTCGGCGATTAGCTTGATCACCTCGGCGTACTCGTCCTCGATTTTCTTGCGCTCGAGGCCGGCCAGCCGCCGCAGCTGCATCTCTAGAATCGCCTGGGCCTGAATCTCGCTCAGCTTGAAGTTGCGCATCAGGTTGTTGCGGGCGCTCTCGGTCGTGCGGCTGCCGCGGATGGTCTGGATGACCTCATCCAGATTGTCCAGGGCGATCTTCAGCCCCTCCAGGATGTGGGCGCGGGCGCGGGCTTTGCGCAGCTCGAACTCGGTCCGGCGGCGCAGCACAATCTGGCGGTGCTCGATGTGCTCCTGGAGCGCTTTCTTGAGCGTCAGCACCCGTGGCTGCGTGCCGCCCTCGATCAGGGCCAGCATGTTCGCGCCGAAGGTGGTCTGCATGTTGGTGTACTTGAACAGCTGGTTCAGCACTTTCTTCGGCTGGGCGTCCTGCTTGAGGATTACGACCATGCGAATCCCGGAGCGGTCGGACTCGTCGCGCACGTCGCGGATGCCCTCGATGCGCTTCTCCTTGACCAGCTCGGCGATCCGCTCGATCAGCTTAGACTTGTTGACCTGGTAGGGCATCTCGGTGACTACGATGTGGAAGGCGCCTCGGGCGGCCTCCTCGATGTGGGCCTTGGCCCGCAGCAGAATCCGGCCGCGCCCGGTCGAGTAGGCGTTGATGTTGCCCTCGGTGCCGAGGATCGCGCCCCCGGTCGGGAAGTCGGGGCCGGGGATGAACTTCATCAGGTCCTCGACCGTGGCCTCGGGGTTGTCGATCAGGTGGGTAATCCCGTCGCACAGCTCGCCGAGGTTGTGCGGCGGGATGTTGGTCGCCATGCCGACCGCGATCCCCGACGAGCCATTTAGCAGCAGGTTGGGCAGCTTGGCGGGCATCACCAGCGGCTCCTGGTACTCGCCGTCGAAGTTTGGCCTGAAATCGACGGTTTCTTTTTCGATATCGTAAAGTAGCTCTTCGGCGATGGCTTTAAGGCGGGCCTCAGTATAGCGATAGGCGGCCGCGGCGTCGCCATCAATGCTATTTTTTACGCAAATTCCGTTGGCTAAAAGGAAATTATGATGCTCATTGACGGTAATATCGTACACATCAACATATTCATTCAGCCAATTAATGTTCACAACGCGGTGATTATGCGTTGCAGCCGTTTGTAGTAAATCATCGAAGTTATCAAAATAAGCAAGCGCTTTTTTGATATTGGGAATCCACCTAGCCGTCCGCTTGGCCGTATACAGCTCAGGTGTGACATTATCGCGACCGTGTTCGGCTAACAAGCGCGCAACATAGCCAGCAATTTTCGTCCGCATAACCTGATTTTTGTAGTCAGGATCCTGCCATTTCTCTAGCAAGGCTGTTTTGGCATGCTCGGTAAGCTCGGCCATCGCATTCGGATTGCGCTCCAGGCGCTGGGCATACTCCTTCTTGCGACCGCCTAAATGCGCTTCGCGGAACGCCGGATCCTGCCACTGGCGCTCGATTTTGGCGCGGTGCATCTCGCGGGTTGCTGGATCTTCCCAGAGTTTCAGGGCTGCATTGCGGGCATGCTCGGGGTTTTGGCGATGATACTCGCGAGCTTGCTCAGCCATTATTTCCGCAAATTGAGGATTGCTAAGAAACCGCTGGCGCAAGGTTTTGGCCGTTTGTACCGACCGACGACGAATGAGATCTGGATTACTGTTCCAAGCATTTACTCGTTGACGATCTGCTTCAACTCGCTCAGGGTGAGCGGCACGATAGGTGCGAACACCTTCAAGTTGGGCCGATCGAAACTCAGGATTTTGATTGAGGATCCGAAGTCGCTGGCGTTTAGCTTCTACTACCTCAGGATGACGAGCATAGTAACGTTTCACCGCACTACGATATTTACCACGACGTTCAGGATCAGAACGGTATGAATCCCACAATGCTTGAACCAGACTGATCTGAATGTCTCGATAGTTAGCATCTTGCCAGTTATTCAGCATCTGTTGCTGACGAGCTTCAATCACTTCGGGATGTTGGGCATAGTAAGCCTGAACACCAGCGCGTTGAGCAGCGCGGAACGAATCATCTTCCCATAATCTCTTCAATAGAGAGGAATGAATATTGAAATGATCAAACTTATTCATACGTTGAATATTGGTTGGTCGATTATCGAAACGGTTGAAGTTTTTATGGTGCCGTACCCATGGACGACGCACTTCATCCGCTAAACCCTTTTGATGGTTGTACTCATCAGCTAGGCGATGAACAAACTCATATTTACCTGTTTTAGGCTGTAAAACACGCAAATACTTATTATTGTTGGCAATAACACGAGCCGTATCGAAGTAACCAGATATCAGGCTATCGTCGATGGTAAGGTATTGCGCTTCTTTCCAGGAGCCATCGCGCTGCATGAATTTATGGTCGGGCGTACAGCGGACTGTGGAGCCGTCATCAAAGGTTAGCTCGATCACTTCAGCGCTGCGGCGGGTGATTCGTGATGATCGACCTTCACCAACCACGATTTTGCCGTTTTTATCGACCGAGTAGACGTGAAAAATCTCGTCATAGGGCAGCGCGGCCAGCTCGGCAAACGACTTCTCCGTACCGTCGAGAAGCTTAATCTTTGTATCGGCGGTGAAGCAGCCAAAGTTGCCCTGTCCATCGACCAGCGGATAGCGCAGGTTCCAGGGCTGGGCCAGACGCACCAGGGCATCGTAGACCGAGCTATCGCCGTGAGGATGGTACTTTTTTAATACTTCGCCGACCACGCCGGCGCATTTTGAGAACTTGGTGTTATGTAACAGACCCTCGCGGAACATCGCGTACAGGATGCGCCGCTGCACCGGCTTGAGACCATCGCGGGCATCGGGGAGCGCTCGCGAGATGATGACGCTCATTGCATAGTCGAGATAGGCGGTGCGCATCTCATCGACGATTGCGACAGGCTTGACAATCCCAATTTCCATAGCTGTTATTTCCCTTACGTATGCGTTAAAACCATTCGTTAGCACAGACCTCATTATACCGCGAAAAGCCGCTTCTGTCGAGCTAAAATAGCACAGATGAGCGGCTTTTCGCCAGGTAAACGCTTATGATGTGGGGCCGGGTCTGGAAGCGGCGCCGATGTGGGGCGCCGCTACATTGAATACCGCCGGGCGTGGGTGAGCTGCTCAATCGCAGTGCGCAAATCCGCCGACGTGTGGATGGAGCGCAGATCGATATCGAGGGCAGTCAGCATCTGGGCGACCTCCGGGGCCACGCCGACCAGCACCACCTGAGCTCCCAGGAGCTGGATCGCCTTGATCATCGCGACGAGGCCGTGGGCCGCCTGGCTATCCATCACCGGCACGCCGGTAATATCAACCAGCACCGTCTGGGCGCGCTCACGCTCAACCCGCGGGAGCACCACACTGGTAGCCTGCTCCATGCGCTCCCCATCGAGGCTACCAATCAGGGGCATCACGAGTACGCCCTTGAGGACCGGAATAACCGGTGATGACACATCGCGCAGAAGCTGGAACAGGGCCTGCTTCTCGGCCAGCGAGTACTCCAGGTGGGTGACAGCCTCGCCCAGATGCTGCATAGCCAGCTCACGGGCCTCCTCCTTGGACTGGGTCTCCTGCCGGGCGACCTTAAGCGCGGCGGTCATGCTATTGAACGACGTTGCCAGCTGCCCCAGCTCGTTCCGGCTGGCGATCGTGATCGGCTGTAGCTCGCCGGCGGCAATCCGATTAGTTCCACTGATCAAGGCCGTGAGCGGCTGCACGAACTGGCGACGCAACACCAGCGCCATCCCAAAGCCAAACATGATCACAGCAATAATCGCCAGCCCCACGCCAAAGCCAAGACTTTGCGTGGTGATGGTGGCGATGCGGGTAGCGGTATCATTGGTGCGGGCAGTAATCTCATCCAGGGGCGAGGCCACGCCCAGGCCCCAGTTGATCCCGCTGATTGGCGCATACGCCAGGACATAGCCACGGCCGCGCACCGAAACAGTTACGACCGAGCTGCGCCCGGCGTTCAGGTTTGCCAGCATCAGCTGACTATCCACTGCCAGCAGCTCATCGACCAGCCCGCCCTGACCATCCTCGGTCACAGCCACCAGCTCGCCAGTATCGGTGATAAGAAAGGCAAAGCCAGTCTGATCGACAATCAGCCGATTGAGGTAGGAGGCCAGCCGATCCAGACTCACATCAACGCTGACCGTGCCGAGAAAGGTCGTGGCGTTGTAGACGGGGGCAACTGCCGAGATCAGCCGCTCGGACTGGTCGATGGATGGGTGGATGGGCGTCCAGACAAGCGCCCGGCTGGGATTCTGGTCCGGCAGGCTGGCCACATAGGCCAGCTCCTGAGGTGGAGTCCAGTCCGGCGGCGGATCGTTGGGCGCCATGTTGGGATAGGTGCGGATGGTCACCGCCGTGAGATAGGAGATGCGTACTATCTCAGGAACCGTGATCTGAAGGCTGGGGAGCACATCCTCAAGGCGCTGGCTGTAGGCGAGATCCTTCTGCATCTGAGCGGCATCCGCATCAGCGGTGACCAGCACAGTCGTTGTCCCACTGGCATACTGGCGGCCATTCCGGGCGACCGCCAGCGGGGGTGGCACCGGTTGCTGAGTGGTTGGCTGCTGGAGGTAGGTCCGGGTGGTGACCGCCAGCTGCTGGACAGCCCTGACGGTCTGGCCGGTACTGGTGGCGTGGCCCTGGGCGGCCTGTAAAAGATACTGTTCGGCCTGTGCCTTGAGGGCGGCGGTACTATCGGTCGTGGGG
>JACCRK010000326.1 GCA_013813565.1 Herpetosiphonaceae bacterium | reverse complement strand
CAGGGAGTCGTGGTTCCACGTCGTCCCGTGACGCCACCCACTGCTGGCACGATTCCTCCTGTTCGTTGGTCATTGATCACCGAACAGGAGGTTCTCCATGACCGCGTTACGCCGCCGGATGATCGAGTCCATGCAGCTCCGGGGCTTGTCCCCAGGAACGCAAAAAACCTATCTTCGTGTCATCCACAGCCTTGCACAGTACTTCAACCTACCGCCGGATCACCTCACCCCTGAACAGCTCCGCCAGTATTTCCTCTACCTCCGCAATGAGCAACAGCTTGCCCACAGCACCAGTACGGTGGCCATCTGTGCCATCAAGTTTTTCTACGAATATACGCTCCAGCGGCCGTGGCCGCTCCTTAACCTCGTGCGGGCACCCAAGCAGCGCACCCTGCCCGTCATCCTCAGCGTGGATGAGGTGCGCCAGATTCTCATGACCCTGCACTCCCCCCACTACCATACGTGTCTCTCCCTCATGTATGCCTGTGGCTTGCGCATTCAAGAAGGTGTATCCCTCCAGGTGTCACACATCGATAGTGCACGCATGGTCGTGCATATCCACGCCGGGAAGGGCAATAAAGACCGCTGCATCCCGCTTCCACCGACCATGTTGGATCTGTTGCGGGACTTCTGGCGCACCCACCGGCACCCACAATGGCTCTTTCCTGGGCGTCGCAATGGTGGCGGTGGCCCGCTGCCCAATGCGACCCACCCCATGGGTGTGCGCAATCTCCAGGTGGCCTTTCAGGCCGTGCTCGTGGAGTGCGGTATTCGCAAACCCGCCACCGTCCATACCTTACGCCATTCGTGGGCCACGCATCTGCTCGAAGCGGGGGTGAATCTCCGCATCATCCAGGAGTGGCTTGGTCATCACTCGCCGAACACGACGGCGCTCTACACCCATCTTACGCCGCAGGCCGAGGCGGCGGCCGCCACCACGACCCAGCACTTACTTGACGCCGTGCTGTGACGACGCTCAACGCGATCTTCCAGCGCTCCGGCCCGACGTATCGCGACCAGCATGGCGCATCCTTGACAGCGCACCAGCGGCATATCATGGCGCTGATCGAAGTCTGCCGAACCGAGGCTCTCGGCGGCCAGGTGTTCACCTGTCCCGACTGCCAGACTACCCGCTACAGCTACCATTCCTGCCGCAATCGCCATTGTCCCACCTGCCAACAGGATGCCGGCGAGACATGGTTGGCGGACCAGCAGGCACTCTTGCTGCCCGTCCCGTATTTCCTGGTGACCTTTACGGTGCCCGCTGAGCTACGGCAGGTGGCCCGCACGCATCAAGCCCAGGTCTATGCGGCCATGTTTCGCGCCTCAGCGGCGGCGCTCCAGCAGTTGGCCGCCGATCCGCGCCATCTTGGTGGGCAATTGGGCATGCTCGGCGTCTTGCAGACATGGACCCGTGATCTCCGCTACCATCCGCATATCCATTATCTCGTTCCCGCCGTTGGTCGCACCGTCGCCGGGCAGCTCGTGTTCCCACCAGCAGTGGATTTCCTGCTCCCCGTCCGGCCGCTCGCGGTGCTCTTCCGGGCCAAACTACGGGCATCCCTGTGCCAAATGCCCTTCGCCGCCGCGATCCCAGCGGCGGCCTGGGATCACGATTGGGTCATTGACTGCCGCCCAGTTGGCACCGGGGAAACCGCCTTGAAGTACCTGGCCCCGTATATCTTCCGCGTGGCGCTTAGCAATAATCGCATCCTCAGCGCCGACGCGGCCCAGGTCACGTTTCGCTATCGCCACCGCGACAGTGGGGAGAATCGGACGAGCACGCTGCCGGTGAATACCTTCATTGATCGCTTTGTTGCGCATATTCTGCCCAAAGGGTTTGTCAAAGTGCGCTACTACGGGCTGTTTCGACCAGGCGTGCGCACCGACCTGCGGCGCATCCAAGCCCAACTGCTCCTGCTTCGCGGCCAGGATCTGCTGGATCCGACGAGTCCTCGGCCTGATCCAACGGCCCGTGCGGAGCAGCTCGCGACCTGCCCCGCGTGTGGAGCGCGGATGCAGCGCCAGCGCCTCGCACGCAACCCGCCGCGCGCCCCACCCCAGATCGCGAATCCGCCACGACCAGCGTGATCCGCACGGCATGAATCGGCATGCTGGCGGGAGGCTGTTGGCCGCGATCAGCAGCAACAGCGTTGGTGTGGGTGATCCGGCATCCTGGACGGAGCACACCGCTCGCCCGCCGTCGTCCGCCGCGCTCGTCAGCCAGTCCACGGCCCACGATGGCGTCAAGGCACCCGCAGTGCCAACGGATTCAGCACCACCGCATCCGGGACAGGTCCCCCAGCAAACCCCAAACGCTCCCCTATCGGCCTCGTTCAATTCGGCTTATGTGGCGGCATTCGCGCCTTCACGCTCCGTCGTGGGAATGATCAGCGTGGTGTGATTGAGCGTGGGCAGCGTCGGCGCCACATGAAGCCTTAATATA
>JACCRK010000300.1 GCA_013813565.1 Herpetosiphonaceae bacterium | reverse complement strand
GCTCAAGA
The DNA here is from genome assembly GCA_013813565.1 of Herpetosiphonaceae bacterium. GTDB lineage: Bacteria > Chloroflexota > Chloroflexia > Chloroflexales > Herpetosiphonaceae > JACCRK01. Next base: position 32,032 of record JACCRK010000300.1, on the reverse strand, counting down.
CCGATCTGCTTGATGTCATGTGGCGGGCGGCGACCGGCGATCTCCGCGATGTTGCCCTGGAGTGGCACGCTGGCGCGGCGGTGTGTGTCGTCCTGGCCGCCGCCAACTATCCCGGCCAGCCCCGCGCCGGCGACCAGATCACGGGCCTCGATGCGCTGCCGTCCGAGGTGCTGGCCTTCCACGCCGGAACCGCCCTGGACGCCAGCGGCCAGCTTGTCACCGCTGGCGGGCGGGTGCTTGGCATCACCGCCACCGCCCCTGACCTGCCGGCGGCGCGCGCGCTGGCCTACCGCGCCGTCGACCAGGTTCAGTTCGCTGGAATGCAACTGCGCCGCGACATCGCGCTCCGGGGGATCGGCGAATGAGCCTGCGTCTGGTAGTCATGATCTCGGGCAGCGGCTCCAATCTTCAGGCCCTGCTCGATGCCCAGCGGGATCAGGTGCTGGACGCCGAGATCGTCGCCGTGGTCTGCGATCAGCCGAAGGCCAGCGGGATCGCCCGCGCCCTGGCCGCCCGCCTGCCGACGATCTGTGTGCCGCTGGCCAAGGGTGCGGACCGTGAGCCGTGGGCGCAGCTGCTGGCCGAGCTGATCGCGCCGTTTCGCCCCGACTATGTCTTGATGGCCGGCTGGATGCGGATTATGCCGGGGAACTTTGTCGGGCGCTGGTCGCCGAATCTGCTCAACCAGCATCCCGCCCTGCTGCCCGACGAAAATGTTGACAGCTACACCCTCCGCGACGGCCGCTCGATCCCGGCCATCCGTGGCCCGCACGCCGTCCGCGATGCCCTGAGCCTGGGCGTGCCAATGACGGGCTGCACGGTCCATCGGGTAACGCCGCTGGTCGATGTCGGCCCGGTGCTGGCCCGCGTTGAGGTGCCAGTCCGGCCGGATGACAACGAGGCCAGCCTCCACGAGCGCATCAAAGCCGAGGAGCGCCGAATGATTGTCGCCGTAATCAACCGCCTGGCCAAGGCCGCCAACGTTGGCTGAGCCGGTCAAAGCCAGCCTTATGATTCTTCGACCGACTCAGCCAACAATCAGCCCATGAATGTTGACGAGCTACTAGCTGCTAGCTGCTAGCTGCCAGCTACTCGCCTTATTTTGAGGAACCCCGTCAATGACGACAACGCAACAGAAAATTGAAGAGCTGCGCCGTCGGCGCGCCGAGGCCGCCGTCAGCGATCCCAAAGCCACCGAAAAGCAGCACGCCCGCGGCAAGCTGACCGCCCGCGAGCGGATCGATCGGCTGCTTGACGCCGACTCGTTCGTCGAGCTTGACGCCTTTGCGGTCCACCGGGCCACCAACTTTGGCCTCGACAAAAAGAAAATCCTCGGCGACGGCGTGATCACCGGCCACGGCACGATCGAGGGGCGGGCGGTGTGCGTGTTTGCCCAGGACTTCACCGTGTTTGGCGGATCGCTTGGCGAAGTGTTTGCCGAAAAAATCGTCAAGGTGATGGATCTGGCGGTGCGCATGGGCGTGCCCTGCATCGGCCTCAACGACAGCGGCGGAGCGCGGATTCAGGAGGGCGTGGTGTCGCTGGGCGGCTACGCCGAGATCTTCTACCGCAATGTGTTGTCATCGGGCGTGATCCCGCAGCTCTCGGTGATTGTCGGGCCGTGTGCCGGCGGCGCGGTCTACTCGCCGGCGATGACCGACTTTATTTTGATGGTCAAGGGCTCATCGCAGATGTTCATCACCGGCCCCGACGTGATCAAGACCGTGACCGGCGAGGAAGTCACCCACGAGCAGCTTGGCGGCGCCATGACCCACAACACCCGCTCCGGGGTGGCCCACTTTGCCGCCGACGACGAAGACGAGTGCTTTGAGCAGCTGCGCACCCTGCTCTCGTTTATGCCGCTCAACAACATGGAGGACCCGCCCGCCGTGGTGCCGACCGACGATCCCGAGCGCATGGACGAAGCGCTCCAGAGCATCATCCCCGACAACCCCAAAAAACCCTACGACATGAAAACCGTGATCGAGCATATTGTCGATGATGGTTTTTTCTTTGAGGTCCAGCCCTTCTTTGCCACCAACATTGTGATCGGCTTTGCGCGGCTCGATGGGGCCGCCGTTGGCGTGGTCGGCAACCAGCCAGCGGCGATGGCCGGAACGCTGGATATCGACTCGTCGGTCAAGGCGGCCCGGTTTGTGCGCTTCTGCGACGCCTTTAATATCCCGCTGCTGACCTTCGTCGACGTGCCAGGATTTCTGCCAGGGACCCATCAAGAGTATGGCGGCATTATTCGCCATGGCGCGAAGCTGCTGTATGCCTACTGCGAGGCGACCGTGCCAAAGCTCACCGTGATCACCCGCAAAGCCTACGGCGGTGCCTACGACGTGATGGCATCGAAGCATATTCGGGCCGACTTTAACTTCGCCTGGCCCACCGCCGAGATCGCTGTGATGGGGGCGAGCGGCGCCGTCTCGATTATTTTCCGCAAAGAGCTGGCCGAGTCAGATGATGTGGCCAAGACCAGCGCCGCGCTCGTGCAGGACTACGAGGAGCGCTTTGCCAACCCCTACGTTGCCGCCGAGCGAGGCTACGTCGATGCGGTGATTGAGCCACGCGAAACCCGGCCCGCCCTGATCAAGGCCCTACGGCTGGCGCGGACAAAACGCCAGAGTCTACCACCGCGCAAGCATGGCAATATCCCGCTGTAAATGCGCTATGCTTTGCCGCGCCCGCTGAAGGAAATCTCGAAATTCGAGCGCAATGACGTGTGCGTATAGGTGCAGTAGTGTCGCCCAATGGTACGGTCTCCAGGGCCAGATTTGTCCTTGCATACGCCATAAGGCTTATGGTATAGTGGGCACAAGCATCGTCGTTGCGATTTAACGTGAGGTTCTAATGCCTGACCCACAACGCCCATCAACATTGGGGGATGAAGAACGAGTCATTGAGCTCCATCTGCCAAGTCGCCTGGGCTATGAAAAAGTTGCAATGGATACCGCGAGTGCAATGGCGAAGCGCATGGGCTTTCCATTGGATCGGGTTGACTCACTTCGGACAGCAGTGAGTGAAGCGGTGACGAATGCGATTGAACATGGTAATCAACACGACTCAGCGATGAAGGTTGTGGTGGTATTTACCGGCAGCGATGACGGCCTGATTGTCGATGTCGCCGATCAAGGTCGCAAACGGCTTGATGAAGCTGCTACCGAACGCTTACCCAACATTCAACAGGTTCTACAAAGTGATGACAAAGGCGGCTGGGGGATCTGGCTCATCAAAGAACTGATGGATGAGGTCCAGTTTTCCGTAGCGCCAACTGGCGGTAATCAACTCCGAATGGTGATACACTTAGATCGCTGAGAACAACGATGCCCCATAACCAAGTGACGATTGAAATAATATTCCCTAGCGAACTTGGCTACGAAAAAATCGCCCGTGATGCGATTGGCACACTTGCCCGCAATATGGGATTTGATGCCGAACGAGTGGAGGATTTACGCACTGCATTGAGCGAAGCATGTATTAATGCAATTGAACATGGCAATCAGCGCCAGGCTCATTTGCGCATTCATATCACATGTACAATTTCGCGTAATCGGCTGATCATTGTAGTGAGTGATGAGGGGTTGCGGTTTCACCCAGCCTCACGGCTAGATCCGGCTTCTATGGAACAAAAGTTGGCTGGTTTGGCTTCGGCACGTGGGATGGGTCTGATGTTGATAGGTCAACTGGTTGATGAATGTGGTTTCTTGCCTTCGCGGCCAGGCCAGGGCAATCATTTTCGGTTGGCGATGTATAATCCCCCCCGTCGAAGTGCTACCAACATAGCCTGAGACGATCCTTGGTCAAGGAGTTTTGGACGTATGATAGACGATGAATTAAAAGTAGGCACCCGTCAGCGTGATGGTGTATGGATCATTGATCTTGAGGGAGATGTGACCACCTTTGCCGAAGATGCGATCACCAGTGCCTATGAAAAAGTTACTGGTGAGGGTGCCAAATATATTGTCATTAATTCGCGTCAGAGCGATTATATCAATAGCGCCGGCATCGCTATTTTGATTGGCGTGGTTACGGAAGTTAATCGCCAGGGCCAGAAGCTGGCGATTAGCGGTCTCAGCGCTCACTTTCAAAAGATTTTCCGGATGGTTGGGCTGGCGCAGTATGCCGATATCTATGCCGGCGAGGATGAAGCTGTCGCCGCCCTGCAAAAGCTGGTTCAGGCGGCCTAACCCCACGCTCTGCTTGTCCAAACACCCCTCAGGATTGTCCTGAGGGGTGTTTTTTGTTTAGGCCGGCATCGCTAAAAGAAATTCGCCGCTGGCCAAAGAGGGGGCCAGCGACGAATGAGGTATCAGATTCTGTGATGTGTGACGAATCACAGTGAGGGGTATCGTCGGTTGTGGTCGAAGGAAGAGAAGTCGTTTCCTTCCAAGTTCCCACCATCGCCACGTTGCAACCAAAGCTGCTGATGATGTTTCCTTGTACCGAGCGTGGTTTCCAAGGACGATAATAGCCTGACCAGATGAAATCTAGATGAGCCAATGGTAAAGGAGCGTTAAGGGATTCACGGCTTGCTGCTCTGGCTCCACGCTCGCTTTCAACCCGGCTGATCCGCCATCCCCCTTAGCGCTTTCTATCGTTGATCTTTATATCAAGCTGCCGGATCTGCTCCGCGTCGGTGGTGAGCTCGCGGGCGCGGAGCAGTTTCTCCAGCGCTTTCGCATCATCATTCAGCGCCCCATAGGCATCCGCCTGGGTCTCATATGCGGCGCTTTGCGCTTGAGGATCGCGAATCTGCTCCAGCACACGATCTGCCTGGGCGATGATCCTGGCATACTCAGCAGCGGAGCAGGTCTGCGTGTTGCGACAGCGCAGAAAGTCACTTTGGGCCTGATTGTGGCGGGCCAGCGTTTGGGTAAATGGGTCATACGTCGGGTCATTGATGATTGCCGTATACTCCTGGTCGGCCTCGCTCCACGCCCGGGCATCGGTTTTGGCAATCGCGATTTCCAGATCCATCTGATTGGAAAAGAACAGCGTGCTTTGCTCAGCCTCCAAAACGCGATCATCTTTGGCCGCATTTGGATTGCTCTGAACAGTGTAGGCGTGGGCTCGTGCGTGATAGAACTCACGCTTGATCGGTCCAACCACTACCATCAATCCCACGGCAAACATCACCATTTGAAAGATCGAGCGCATCACCAGCGTCCGGCGACCCTGCCGCTCCTGCACACTTAGCTGATAGCCGGTTTCAGTGACTAAGAATAGCCCGGCTAAAAATAGAGTAATGCTAAGGATTGGCACGCGCACTATCGAGCCATTGGTCACAATAAACAGCAGGACGATGGCTAGACCTACGCCAGCAATGATTTTGGGGATCCGCCGATCGAGGGCAAACTCATGCCGCAGGCGGAGTGGCCGAATGACCAGCCAGAACAGCATTGGCCCGATCATCAGCACCCCGCTGTAGGCCAGCAGCTGCAGAGCTGCAAAGACGCTGGCTGGTAGCAATGCCGCCAGATCGGGGACCCACTGGTTGATGCTGGCGACCATCACTGCCAGAAGCGTGGCGCCGGTTATCAGCACGATGCCGCTGCGGCTCCGCAGCAGACTAAAGCTAAGATCGACGTTGCTGAACGCGGCCCCTGCGGCCTGCGTCCGCTCCTGGATGATTCGACAGGCGGTGTTGTACCAGCTGATAATGCCTTCGACCCGTAAAACCGGCTGATTTTTTGACTCGATAATGGACCGTGAGAACACCGGCAGTGGCCGAATCCACAGTTTGCGGTCGGCAGTAGCGATTGTGGTGATATCCGACCACTTTATACGGTGGGCTTCATGGCCTTGATGATCATAGTGAACAAGCTCATCAGCATGAATCACATAGATATCTGGCTGATTCTGCCGGAGTTGCTTGAGGGGCATCCGCCATAATACAACTAATCCCAGCAGCGTATAGCCGAGGGCGGCAATCAGCAGAACCAGCAGCGGCGAGATGATCAGCCGCTCCCAGGGGAAGGTATACACGGTTGGCGCTGGCAGCAGGATGTTGCTGGTGGTCCGAATGACCGTTGGTGGCTGCAGATTAGGGGCCACAATCGAGGTGAGCAGCACCAGGATCGGCACCACCACCGACTGGCCAATTTGCAGATAGGGCACCAGAAAGCGCGGAAATCGATTGACAAAACGCTGGCTGCTGGCAGTGTCCAGCAGCGTATCAATCGCTGGTGGATAATCCGCTCTGGTGCGTCGCCAGACCCGCAGCTCATACAGGATGCGCTCTCGGCTGAGCACCGAGCCGATTTGAACCGCCCGCTCAAGTCCCTGCCGATAGGCATCGAGGGCCGGCTCAGGCTGCTGTTTGGAAACGTGGATATGGCCCAGCACGCTGAGGGCACGGGTCTCCCAGCGCCCATCATCAACAGCACAGAAAACCTTGAGCGCCGCCTCAACCTCCTGCTGGGCGGCAGCATACTGCCGATCGGCCAGTAAGGCTCGCGCCAGCGTCACCTGAACGCGGGCGCGGCGATAGGTGTTTTCGGGCTTGGTATGATCGAGCAGATCTTGGGCCAGGATTACGGCTTGTTTGATACTGCTGAAGAGCACATCATTGTCGACCAGCCGCATTTCGCAGCGGGCCATATTCGACTGATCGTTGCGCTCTTTGTAGATCGCATAGGCCGCCAGAACCTCCTCCCGCGAGGCCCGGAAGATGCGGGCCAGCATCCAGTTTTGATAGCGAACAAGAATTGCGGCTGGTGGGACAGCCGCCCCCGCCCGCCGCAGCAGAGTGACCAGAATAAACATTGGCACCGTGCCCAACGCCAGCACCCAGTTCCTGAGCGTGCGCACGAGCGGATTCTGCGGCTGGCTGGCGATATGCCAACCCCCCGAGCTGATCGCGATCTCGTTATACGCATCGCCGATGCCGAGATGGGCGGCGGCCCGCTGGCCAGGCTCCAGCTTCGGCAGATCGAGCGCAGCCTGATAGGAGTTAATCGCTGCCGACCACGAACCATTTTCAACCTGTACATCGCCAAGACTGATCGACGACAGCGCCTTCAGCTCGGTATCAAGGTTGTTCTGCTTCAGCAGCTGCTGATAGCAGGCGATCGCCTCGGGCAGGCGCAGGCTGGCGTGGTTCATTTTGCCACGATAGTACTCGAGCCACTGGCGAATAGTTGGCGCCAGAATATTGACCTGTTCTTCAGCGGCGATTAAGATCGCTTCGGCCTCGGCCATGCGATGAGCGTTGAACGCCGATTCAAACAAGGAGCGAAAGCGCAGGATGGCGCGCTCGACACGGGCCGCAACGGCGCTGGGGGTAATAATCCAGGGATTCTCTGACTCTTGTTGATCTTTGACGAGCGTGGTGGAGGCGAGCAACAGATCATAGGTCACAATCTCGCGGAGCCAGGTCGCCCGGTTCTCGCTGGTGGTTGAGCCCATCCGGCGCTCGAAATAGTTGTACAGGCGTTTCTGAATTGGGCGCAGGTCATCGGGGCGCTGGCGCCAGTCATCCAGCAGCAAATCGCGGACATCATCGCTGTAGGAGTAGCGACCGTTGCTGAGCTGGCGTACAAAGCTATAGGTTTCAAGCTGGGCCAGAATCTTCTCATTGGCGCCATCCTGACGGTCGCGGAGGACGCCGAGGATTTCACTATCGAACCAGCGTGGAATGGCACAGCGGCGCATCACCTCGGCCTGGCCCGGCTTGACGCTGTTTAAAATCTGACCGAGTGAAACCTGAAGCGCGTTGCTGACCGACGGCAGCACGGCGGTGCCACACTTTGGACAAAATAAAGCTGTTGAGCGCAGCATATCCCCACATGCGGGACAGTTGCGGGCATCAGAGCCAATCATCTTGGCCTCCGGTATCTTGGGAGCGCAAAATATTTTCGGCCAACATGGCCAGGAGCTGCGGCAGGCCGGTGCTGGCCTGAAAAAGTGCATTGATCACGCTGGCCTCATCCTTGAGTCCACAGCGCTGCACCAGGTATTCGGTGGCGTGCTCCACCTTGAAGAGATCCAGCCCGGTGCGGGCGATAATGCTGTCCCAGGCGTTGTCGAGCTTGGGGGCGCTGCGCCCAGCAATCACCACCACCACATTGGTTAGCTGTCGCTCGCGAAGCCGAGGCAGCAGCTGGGTGAGCAGCCAGCTTTCGGCCTCGATGGTGACTTTATCGTAGGTATCGAAGAAAAAGCAGACCGGGCCCTGCGCCGTCAGCTGCTCCAGACACTCGAAGAAAGCGACGGTCAGCCGATCCTGCAGCGCCTGACGGACTACCGCGCTATCGGCGTTGATCACAAACGAGTTATCCTTAATGATGTTGCCGCCGGCCACATCGCCAACTGTCACATTGGCCCCGGCCAGATTGTTGGCTTCGCCCAGGGTGATGTTGCTGGATGAGCTGCCGACGTTTTCAATGCGCAGGGTCGGCTGGGTGACTTGATTGATCGTCTGGGTGAAGGCATTAAATGCCGAGGCGCCAAAGCTGTCGCGGGCGCGCCGGAGCACCGCCAGGAAATCGTAGATCACCCCATCGGCAAAATCGACCTCGACATTGGGCACTTTGCGGCGCTGACATTCCTCACGCATGTATTCGATCGCCCATGACTTGCCCAGGCCACCGCCCGCCTCAATAATCATGACCCGCTTGGGTGTACCGCCCTCCATCATTTTGATGAAGCCAGCAGTCTGTTTCTCTCGATTGACAAACAGCTTGACAATATTTGACATACAGTACCTGGCAGAAAATCAAAACCCAGCGATCAAAGCGCAAGCGGCCGGGTAGCGGGCCTGCAACAATTCGATCGGTGAGCTCTGACTTTTAAATGACGTTTCTTTCGCCGTGAAGGGCGCCAGTGGTGAAGCGCTCGATGCGTAGCTCATCGATATTGATGGTCTGCGCCCGACCATCGAGGATCTCCTCGGCGATCAGCAAGCCTGTCGCTGGAGCGTGCATAACCCCGTGACCACTGAAGCCGGCCGCGTTGACCCAGTTGGTCAGGCCGGGCATCCGGCCCAGAATCGGCAGGTGGTCGGGGGTGATCTCGTAGGATCCCGCCCAGGACTGGCGCTCGGAGAGTCCGGCCCGCTCTAAAATTGGGAAGCGGTTGAGCACGGCCTCCAGCACCGTATCCAGCCAGTCCCAGTCGACCACAATAGAATGTGACGACGGCTCATCGGGGCGGCTAAGTCCAATCAGCAGGCTCTCGTGCTCCTTGCGCATGTAGGCGCCGGTGCCAACGTCGACCGTCAGCGGGATTGAGCGGGGAATGGTGGGAAATGGCTCGGTGACATAGATATTGCGCCGATAGGGCTTGATCGGCACCTCTAGCCCGGCCAGGTTGCCGACATCACCGGCATACGGCCCAGCCGCGTTGACGGCAATCTCGCAGGCGATCGTCCCCTGCGGCGTCTCGACCGCCCGCACCTGACCGTCAGCAATGACAAATCCGGTGGCAGGCGCCTCACGCAGCAGCTGAACCCCAAGCTCACGAGCCCGATTGAGGTAGCCCATCGCCACGCCGTGCGGGTCGACAAAACCGTCCTCGGCGCAGTAGGTTGCCCCAACCAGGTCGCTGATATTCATCTCCGGCACAAATCTGGCGGCCTCAGGTGGCGTCAGCACCTGAACCGGCACATTCAGCTCCCGCTGCTGGGCGATAACGTCCTGGTAGCTGGCCCACTGGGCGGCATCGTTAAATAAGAAGAGATAGCCATCCTGATGCAGCTCGGCGTAGCCACCGACTTCTTCAGTGAAGCGTTTGAAGCGTTCGATACTATATTGGGACAATAAAATATTGGTCCGCGAGGAAAATTGATGGCGCACCCCGGCGGCGGAGCGAGCGGTGGAGCCGCTGATTTCAACCGGCTCTTTTTCCAAAATAACGATATCGGTACAGCCTCGGCTGGCCAGGTGATAGGCAATCGAGGCCCCAATAATGCCCGCCCCGACTATAACAATCCGTGCTGACTCAGGCATATCTATCGGTCTCCTTGTGTGGCTGCTACGCTGTGGCGCCATTGTACCAAACATTGCCTAAAGCGCATAGCCAAATTCTGGCCGATCAGCGCACATGCCTGCCATCCACGGCATAGCTTGTGCCCGTACAACGTCTAACACAAATTGAAGGAGGTTTCCATGAAACGAGTGGCGATGGTGATGATGGTGTTTGGGCTGAGTATCTTGGCCGCAGGCCAGCCGGCTCAGGCGGTGCAACGGCCAATCGAGTATGCCCTGCCGGGCGATCAGGTGTTTCCCGAGGGGATCGCCTTTCAGCGTGGCACGAGCTACTTCTACGTGAGCAGCACCACCGACGGCACTATTTTTCGGGGCAGCACCCGTGAGGATACTGCCGAGATCTTTCTACCCGGCGGCGCCGATGGCCGGACTACCGCAGTTGGTCTCAAGGTCGATGATCGGGGCCGGCTGTTTGTTGCCGGCGGCGCAACCGGCATGATCTTTATCTACAATACCGCCACTGGCGGGCTGATTCGCTCGTTCAATATCGGCAAATCTCCCACGTTCCTGAACGATGTGGCGATTGGCGCCGATGGCGCGGCCTACGTGACCGACTCGGTCAACCCGTTGATCTATAAAGTCGCCCAGAATGGGGCGGGCGGCTGGACCCTGGAGACCTTTATCGATTTCACCGGTACCGCGCTGGTGTACCAGGCTGGCTTCAACGTCAACGGGATCGCCGCCGTCAACAATGGCCAGTACCTGGTGGTGGTCCAGTCCAACACCGGCAAACTGTTTCGGATCGACATCGCCACCAAAGTGGTCAGCGAGATTAACCTTGGCGGTGAGACGGTGGCCAATGGTGATGGGATCTTGCTCAAGGGCCGGACGTTGTACGTGGCCCGCAATCGGCAGGAGCTGATCGTCAAGATTGCGCTGAGCAACGATCTCTCCAGCGGCACCGTGATCTCCAGCACCACCGATGAGCGTTTCAAGTACCCGACAACCATCGCGATTGGCGCGGGGCGCATGCTGGTGGTCAACTCGCAGTTCGACAAGCGTGCGCCAGGCACAACGCCCGAGCTGCCTTTTAGCGTCTCCAGCGTGCCGGTGCCGTAAACGGGGATCGGGAGTAGCCCACTCGATTGCTGTAATTCGTTGATTGCAACCGCTCGTCTAAAACTGCATCCGCCCCCAGGAAGATTAAATCCTGGGGGCGGATGCGCTTTAAAAAGTGCGTTGCAGGCGGGGCAGAAGCCTGGCTAGCGGAAGAAAAACGGCAAAATAATCAGCAGAATAATCGTCGCGCTGAGGATCAGCATCGAGGGCCGGATGCTGCGGCGGGTTTCTGGGTGGGCCAGCAGCATGCGCTGCGCCTGGGCAAACACCGGACGGGCATCGACATTGAGAAACTCGCAGTAGCGCAGCATCGTATTTTTGAGCAGCGGGCGGGGAATAGCGCTGAATGTGCCCTGCTCAAGCGCCTGTACATAGTCCCAGCGAATCCCCAGCTGCCGCTCAACGGCATACAACGACATGCCAGCGATCTGGCGCGCCTCACGAAGCAGCAGCGCCCCGGACTGCGACGGCTCCTGGTCGGTCGCTGGTATGGTCAGCGGCGGATCGGCATGCGGCTGGAGCGGCGTGACATCAAGGGCTAGCTTAGGGCTGAGGTGCGCCCGGCGCAGCACCGCCGCAATTCTGGCCAGCAGCTGAGCGTTGCTAAACGGCTTGGCCAGATAGTCGTCAGCGCCCAGATTGAGCCCGTGGACAACATCACAGTCCGAGGCTTTGGCGGTCAGCATAATGATTGGCACATTGCTTTCACTGCGCAGAGCGGCACAGATCTCCCAGCCGCTCAGGTCAGGCAGCATCACATCAAGCAGCACCAGCGTCGGGGCGAGATCGCTCCACAGCCGCAGGGCCGTCAAACCGTCAGGGGCGATGACCGGCTCCCAGCCAGCCTCGCGCAGTTGGAACTCAAGCAGGCGGGCAATCGCTGGTTCGTCCTCTACGACCAGGACTACCGGTCTGGTTGCGATAGTTGTGTCCATAATTCCTCCCCAGCCCTGTTCAGGAGAGCAAGGACTGCAACGCCCACGAACGGATATATGGCGTCGGATCATCAGCGAGCGCACTTAAGGCCAGCAGGGTTGTCGGTTCATTGCGCCAGTGGCGTAGCCCGCTGATCGCCCGGCGGCGGAGTGGCAGCAGGGTTTCTTCGTCACGGGCGATGGTTTCAATCAGCGGGAGCACCGCGCTGTAGTGCGCCACACACAGCGTTTCGGTTGCCAGACAGCGCAGGGCCAGGCTCTCGGTTGGCTCTTCGAGCATATGGAGCAGCTCAGCCAGCGCCTCGGGGCCACCGTGGGCCGCCAGCGCGTTCGCCAGGCGCAGACGGAGCGCGGTTGGCGTGGACGGCTCCAGGTATTCGATCAGGGTGGTCGGGTCGGGCAGCGCGTCGAGCAGAATATCCAGGGCCAGCAGCCGGGTGCTGATCGAGCCAGTCTCCACCAGCTGGCGCACCAGCGGCAGGTGCAGATTGCCCTCGATTTTGAGCAGTGCGCCGGTGGCGTGCAGCCGAATGCGCGTGCTTTTGCCGCTGGTGTGGGCCAGCCGGCTGAGCAGCGCCGTAGCGGTGCCGTCGTGCAGCAGGCTTAGGCCATCAATGGCTGGGACGGCCAGGGTCGGGCTATCGTGCTGGGCATAGCGCAGGAACAGCGCCAGCGACTCGCTATCGCCCGCCCGTACCAGACAGCGCAGCGCCGCCGCCGCCACATCAACTGGCGGCCGTGGATCGCGCAGGATCTGGCGCACCGCCGTGAGGGTTGTCAGGCTCAGCGGTGGCTGGAGAATATCCAGCGCGCCGATCTGCAGCGATGGCTCGTGGCCAACCGAGGCCAGCAGCGCCAGCAGCAGCCCCTCAACGTGGGGCAGCCCCATCTGGCCCAGGGCCCGCACGGCATCGGCCCGCAGATGCAGCGGCGCGTGATCATCGACAATCATCGTCTCCAGCATCGGGATAATCTGCGGATCGTTGCCAAGTGCCAGCAGCATCGCGCTGCGTGACTGTAGATCGGCTTCCGTTCCGTGCAGCGCTTGACGTAAGGTTGGGAACGATGCATTCACATTCTGCAAGGCGTGGGCGGCCACCCAGCGAATCGCCGGCGCAACCGATGAGTTGAGGGTCTCGATCAGGTCCAGACCGGCATCAAAGCGCGCTAGCTCGGCGGCGACCACTGGCGCTGGGCCAAACCCATCGTTGATGCTGTTGGAAAGCAGGGCCTCGCGCAGCACCTGCCTGGCGGCGGTGCCGCCAATGGCGCTCAACGCGGCCGCCGCCTGGCCCCGCAGACCCTGAACCTCGCGCGCCACCAGCTCGTTTAAGCTGGTCGGCGGATCGGCGCTGGTGTTGCCGGCGGAGAGGGCGACACCCCAGCGCCATTGAAAGTACACCGGCAGCGCGTTGATATTCCAGGTGATCGGCGGCGTATCTATTTCGCTGGGCGCGATGAGCTGCTGCCAGCCGCTGTGGAGCTGGGCCGTCAGCGGCCCCAGCAGAATTGTGCGCAGCCCCCAGATCCCACCTTCATCGCCGATCGCGCCCAGGGTTTCAATCGCGGCATCCAGCGTCTCTAAATCATCGCGCTCGTGCTCGACAATGCCGGACAGGATCGCCAAGACTTCATCGGCGGGGCAGGTCTGCATCGCCCGAACGACGCTGGCCCGCAGCGGCGCCGGGGCTGGCTCACAGCAGATCTTCAGCAAGATGCTGGTCATGGCTGTTGAACGCGTGCCAGTGCCAAGCAGGGCAATTGCCGCCCGCAGGCTGGGCGCGGCCTGTTCGTCTCGCATGACCATCGCCAGGCGCTCCCCGCTTTCGCTATCGCGGCCCATCAGCGCTCGGGCGGCCTCAATCCGGGCCGCCAGCGGGATATCGGACTTGAGCAAACGGGCCAGCAGCGCACTTGATCCGGCGGATGGCAGGCTCATCAGCGTTTGCAGCGCCTCGTAGCGGGCGGCCCAGTGGACATCATCGCCCAGCACCAGTCGGCCAAATGCCCGCAAGGCCAGCGAGTGATCCCCGGTCAGCAGGGCGCGGCGGGCGGCCTCGCGCAGGGGTGCGGCGGCGGCAGTACACGCGCTCAGCAGACTGGGCGCGGTAATCTCGTTGACGCAGCCGTTCAGCGCCACCGAGGCCGCCGTATGGGCCGCCATATCCAGGCTCTGATCGGCCAGCAGGGCCGCCGCTGTTGTGACAATCGCCCGGGCATCGGTGCCATCGTCAGGCCGGGGAAACATGATCCGGCCCGCACGAATGAGGTCGGCAATGTAGCGGCGGCCAACCGGGCCACTTGTCGCAAGGAGCTGGGTAGTTAAGATGCGTCCGGTGTTATCCAGCGGGCGCTCAGCCAGCCGCGCCAGTGGCTGCACCACGGCATTTTCGCTGATGCTCTGGAGCTGGAGTGCCGCCACGCGCCTGGTCGAGCGCAGCAGACGGCTATCGCCGACAATATCCAGCAGATACGGCGCGGCCAGCAGCGGGGGCAGAATACGCAGAAACGCGATCGTCCAGCGCTCGCCGCTGGCGCCGCTCATCAGCTGCTCAGCAATTGTCGCGGCCACGACATTGGGCATATTGTCGAACAAGCGCCAGACCTCGGCCGCATGGCCGGGCTCGGCCTTCGCCAGCTGGGCCAGCGACCCCAGAATTGCGGTGCTCCAGCCTGGCAGGGGAACGTGATGCTCACGGAGACAGGCGCCCAGCAGCAGCGTGCGCTGCGCATCGGGCCGGCCGGCGCCCCGCACCGCCACATACAGCGCCTCGGGGTCGGTCATGAGGCCAGCGATGATGGGGATGGTCGCTTTCCACAGCGGAGTCGCCGGATCGCACTCGGCCCAGGTCTGGTTGGCGGCGACATGCAGCGCGGCGCAGAACATGGCAAAAAGCGGAACTTTAAACTGGACTCGGCCGTTTGGCTCAAGCAGAATCAAGCCATTCAGATGCTCTAGAATTGGCCGCAGGGCGGCCGGGGCGGTTGGCGCGGTTGGCTGGGTCATCCAGTGATAGCCCAGCGCCGCCAGGGCCGTGCGCGTGCGCGGCAGATCGCCGCCGGCCACCGGACGCAGAATACGGTCCAGCGCTGTCGCATACAGACGCCCGCGATTGGACGGAAAGCCGCTGTTGGCATAGGTTTGGGCCAGCACCACCAGATCGGCCAGATGCTCGCCAACCAGCCGCACCCGCTCGTCGTTGGTCAGCGGCCCCAGCAGCAGCGTCGGCTCCTCACCAGGCAGGAGAATGCGCAGCCACTGTTCCAGCAGCGCCGGCGTAATCGGTGCCATCGCCCAGGTGTCAAAGTCGGGCCACAGGCTCTCATCGTCATCGGTGGTGATCACCGCTGGCAGCGCCGGATAGCGCTCGGCGATATCCAGCAGCCACTCTTTCCAGATTGCGCGGTTGGGATTGTCCAGCCCGTCCCAGTCATCCAGAATCAGGCACCACTGGCCCGAGGCCAGGCCACGCTCGACGACCAGCTTGGCATTGTCGAACCCGGCCGCGCGGATGCAGCTCTGGAGCGCCTCATCGGGCTGGATCACGGCGGTGGGAAGATGGAGAATCAGCGGGTAGACCGCCGGCAGGGTCTGCGTTCCATGTGCCCAGGCCAGCACCAGCTGCTGAATTGCCAGCGATCGCCCGCTGCCAACGCCGCCAACCAGGCGTAGCCGTGGGCTGAGGGCCAGCGCTGCACCCAGGGTGCCGGCCTGAGCAGCGTCGGGCCGGGGCGAACGGGAATAGATCGGCAGCGGGAGGGCTGCCAGCATGGGCAGCAAACGCCCAGGTAAACTTGCTTCCCATTCCGCGATCACATGACGGGCATACGTGCGCTGCCGCTGCGCCTGTCGAATGCGGGGAAGAAGAAGACGATCAAACGGTGCAATAGCCATAATCTGCTCCTTGAAGTGCCTGTCCTAAAGGTAGTCCAGCGCCCCTGTCGGAACAACTCAATGAGGTTACAGTTTGCTGACACCAGGGGGTTTTTGCTCAAAAAAACCTGTATTCGCGTTGCAACGGAGGGGCAAACTGAGGAAAATAACAGTGCGTGGCTCGTAGGTCGTAGCTGATGGTTCTACGCCACCCATTGTTGAGGTTTGTATGTATCATCTATTCTCGCCGTTCGCGATTGGCCCGCTCACCGTCCGCAACCGGATTGTTCGGTCGCCAGCGGCTATTGGGGTTGCGGCGGCCGGTGGCTTTACCACTCCAGCGTTGCTACAGCACTACCTGAGCTGGGCGGCGGGCGGAGTTGGCCTGGTTATCTCCGAGCCGCTCCATGTCCACCCGGTGACGGAGCCGGGCAGCGCCGGACTCTATGACGATCTGCTGACCCCGGATCTGGCCCAGATTGTCCAGCCGCTGGCGGCGCACAACACGCCGCTGCTGCCCTTGCTCAGCCACGCCCCGCTGGAGTGGGCCACAGTCCAGACCCAGCCGCTGGCGGATATCTGTGAGCTGTTTGTGGCGGCGGCCTGGCGCGCCCACGCGGCTGGCTGCCGGGGGGTCATGCTGGATGGTGCCGCTGGCTCGCTGCTGCATCAGCTGCACTCGCCCCTGGTCAATCAGCGGGCTGATGAGTACGGCGGGCTCGGGCGGCTGCGGCTGGCGACTGAGATTGTCGCGGCGATTCGCCGCTGGCTTGGCCCGCAGTTCCTGATCGGCTATCGCCTGGTGGTTGATGAGCTGCGGCCCGATGGGATTACGCTGCACGAGAGCCGGGTCGGCGCCCGCCAGCTCGTCTCCGCCGGGATCAATCTGCTGGATGTGGTGGTCCCAACCGATCCCGACCAGCTGATCGCCTACTTTCCCGGCTGGCAGATCCCGCTCGTCGAGTCGATTCGCGGCGTGGTCGATGTGCCGCTGATCGCCAATGGCACCCTTGGCGATGCTGAGCTGGCCGAAAGCATCCTCGCCGATGGCAGCGCCGATCTGATCGGGCTGGCCCAGACGCTGACCGACCAGCCCGACTGGCCCGCCCACGCCGCCCAGACCCTGGACGCCATCTCAGCGGCGCTCCATGCCAGCGCCTGATCTCATGTTGTGAACCCGGCCAGCTGCCGAAACACCATGGACGCCATGGTATAATAGGCGGCATCGCGGCCAGAGTAAGGGGACAGCGTATGTCAAAAACTATTGTTGTAATGGACGACGATTTAGCCCTGCAAATGGTGCTAGAGATTGCGCTCCGTGAGGCCGGCTACGATGTGGTCCTGGCTAACAACGGGGCTGATGGTCTGAAGCTATTGGAAACAATCACGCCAGCCCTGATTATTTCCGATATTATGATGCCACAGATGGATGGCGTGGAGACCTTTGGTCGGCTGCGCGAGCGCCTGCAGGACGAGGGGATTCCAATCCTGATTCTGACCGCCCTGAATCGTAAGCCGTGGTTCAGCGAGCTTGAGGATGAGGGTGCCGTGATTATGCAGAAGCCGTTTGAGGTCGATGAGCTGATCAACCTCATCAGCACAATCCTTGATGATGAGGAATATATTAAACGCTAGGATCCATTCGCTCTTCTTCAGCCCTACCCATGCTAATGGGCGGGGCTTTTTGTTGCCCAAAGCTCGTGGCGTGGGTGCCAGCATTCTCTGGCTAGCGCACCACGGTTTCGCCCTCGTTCATGACGACCAGCAGGCCGCTGCGGACCATCACGCTGGCGGCGGCGCTGATAAACTCGTTGCTGACCCCGCGGGCCGGGCCAAGCAGCAGCGGCTCGTCGCGCAGCGGGTAGCGCAGTCCGCTGGTCGTGATCCCGCCGGCATCGCCCAGCGGCAGCAGCGAGACCCGCTGGCCGGGGGTGCCGTGCAGCGTGATCGCGTCGAAGATCACCCGCACCTGCCATCCGGCGTCCAGCAGGGCGACATCGCAGCGCTTCAGCAGCGGGTGGGCCAGCAGCAGGTGGTTGGCCAGATGCATGTCCGGGCGTCCGCCCAGCGCGCCCAGCACCCGAATCCTGGTGGCACCCCGCTCCAGCGCCAGCAGCAGGCCCAGCTCCAGATCGGTCTCGTCCTTGGCGACGGGAAAGCGCTGGATCTCAACCTGCTGCGCCTGGAAGCGGGCGATAAACTCCGGCTCCAGTGAGTCGAGGTCGCCCAGCACCACCTGTGGTTGCAGTCCGTGGCGCACAAAATGGCGAGCCCCACCATCGGCCCCGATCAGCAGGTCGGCGCTGGCGAGCAGCGGCAGATACGGGGTGAGATCGACATTCGGCGCATCGGCAACAATCACGGCGAGCATAGCGGCTCCTCAGGCAGTCAGCATGCCAACGATCGTGCGCAGGCGGTCGTAGTTGTCGCGCATCAGGCGGGCCAGCTCGCGCCCGGCGCACAGCTCGTACTCGCGCCGGTTGGCGTGGAGCGCCGCCGCATTGCGAATGGCGGTGCCCAGCAGATCGTCGGCGGGGGCCAGGTTGGTGTTCAAGACAATCCGAAAGAAGTCGCAGTTGAAGGTGAAGCGGCGCACGGCGGCCTCGTCGCACTCATAGACGCTGTAGTGGACCGTCGGCGGCTGTGGCGGCAGATAGTGGATGATCCGGCCGTCGCGCTCGTAGCCAACAATTAAGGCGCTGCACTCGGTCTGCAGCACCGCGGCCAGGTCGGGATGCTCGCTGTAGATCTGCTCGTCGTAGAATTCCACGCCATCGTAGCGCTTGCCACCGCGGACCATCGCCCGGCCACCAGGCTCACGGCTGCCGGTTCGAATATCGTAGACCAGGCCGTAGATACACAGATCGTTGGCGTGGCAGCTGGCGCGGACCAGCGAGCCAAACGCCGGCGCATCCAGCAGCTGGTAGGCGCCGGTGACCCACATCGTGCTGCTGGCCTCGATCACTTCGCCAATTCGGCGGTCGGTTTGGAGTTCAGTCATAACGCCTCTAGCATTTCACCTGCAGACTCTTCAGGGTCTGCGTATCGTGCCACAAAACCGGCTATCACGCAATCCAGGCATCCTAAAAATAAAAACGCGCCATCGTCATTGATGGCGCGTTTCTTAGGCTGTCTCAAGTTCAGGTTCGGACGACCGAGTTATCACCGCCGAGCTCGTTGGGCACGTAGCGGTCGGCGCTCCAGTCGTTGAGCCAGGTTCGGCCATCGGCAAGATAGCGGTACTCAAATTCCTGTCCGGCTGGCAGATCGATTGTAGTTGCCCAGCCATCGGTGGAGGCAGTCAGCGGCATTTCGGTGGTATTCCAGCCGTTGAACTCACCAACCAGCGTGATCGACTGCGCTTTGAGCGGTGCGGGGATACGGAATGTCACGCGCACCGCGCGACCATTGACCCGTTTCTGTAACATATGCACTCCTTTGTGCTGCAACATCCTCGTTGCTACCCTAATCCGTAAAACCATCCTACCAATCCACCCCAGCTGAGTCAAGGAAAAAATTATTAACAATTTGGTGCTCTCACCGGACGTTCATTATCTAGATCGGGCCGTGCTATACTTTGGCTATGGAAGTAGCAAAATTCGATCCGCTAATGCAGTCCGCCCTCGATCAGGCTACCTTCGCGCTTGGTCGTACCAGCCCCAATCCCCCGGTCGGGGCGGTCGTTGTTCAGGCTGGCGCCATTGTCGGGCGCGGCTGGACCCAGCCGCCTGGCGGGCCGCACGCCGAGATTGTCGCCCTTCAGTCAGCCGGTGAGCTGGCTCGCGGGGCCGACCTTTATGTTACCCTCGAACCCTGTACGATCCACGGACGCACGCCGCCCTGCACCGAGGCGATTATCGCCGCCGGGGTTCGCCGGGTCTTTATCGCCTCGCGCGATCCCAACCCACGCTTTGAGCGCGATGCCGCCACTGTGCTGGCGGCGGCCGGCGTTGAGGTGGCCTTTGATCCGGCGGCTGAGCCGATCGCCATCCAGCAGACCGAGGCGTTCCGCCGCTGGATCACCACCCGGCGCCCGTTTGTGATCGTGAAGTATGCGATGACGCTCGATGGCAAAATTGCCGCCCGCACCAATGATGCCCGCTGGGTGACCGGCCCGATCGCCCGCCAGGCGGTCCACGAGCTGCGCGACCGCACCGATGCGATTCTGGTTGGCGTTGGCACGGTGCTCGCCGACGATCCGCTGCTGACCACCCGCATTGATAACCACTGGCGTCCGGTCCGCCACCCACTGCGGATCATCCTCGACTCGCGGGGGCGCACCCCGCTTTCGGCGGCGATGCTCCAGCCCGATGTGCCCGGCCGCACGCTGATCGCTACCACCGCCGCCTCGACGCCGGAGTGGCGTGCGGCCCTGGATCCCCACGAGGTGCTGCTGCTGCCGACCAATGACGAGGGCCGGGTCGATCTGCACACGCTTCTGATTGAGCTTGGCCAGCGTGACATAACCTCGCTGCTGGTTGAAGGCGGCAGCGAGATCATCGCTGGCTTTGTGGAGACGCGCATGATCGATAAGCTGCTGACCTTTATTGCGCCCAAAATTGTCGGCGGGGCCGGGGCGCCCTCGCCAGTTGGCGGGGCCGGCGTTGCCCGCATGGCTGATGCCGCCCAGTTCGCCCTGCGCTCGGTTGAGCAGCTCGGCGCGGATCTTCTGCTGACCGTCTATCCACTGCGCGACGAGGGCTAATTCAGGTCTCTGGTTGGGCAGCGGGATAGTGATAGAATACACGGTATCATCGTCCAGCGCTGAACAGTATCAGACGCGATTCACCGGCCTATGTTGAGGTGTTATGTTCACAGGAATTGTGGAAGAAATTGGGACTATTCGCAGCGCAAATACCGGCCACGAGCGCGATAACACGCTGGTGATCGGCTGCAAGCTCGCGACCAGCGATGCGCACATCGGCGACAGCATTGCGGTCAACGGCGTGTGTCTGACCGTCACCGCGTTTGGCGCCGACTGGTTTACGGTTGGCCTGGCCCCCGAGACCCTGCGCCGCACCAACCTGGGCCAGCTGGCGGCGGGCAGCCCGGTCAATCTGGAGCGGGCGCTAGCGGTCGGCCAGCGGATGGGCGGCCACTATGTGCAGGGCCACGTCGATGCGACCGGCACGATCGTCGGTATTCGTCCCGAGGGCGAGTCCAAGGTCTTCACCATTCAGGTCCCGCGCGAGCTGATGCGCTACATCGTCGAGAAGGGCTTTATCGCCGTCGACGGCACCAGCCTGACGATCACCGCGACGACCGATGACACCTTCAGCCTGGCGATTATCGCCCACACTCAGGAGTGGGCCGTGATCGGGCGGCAGCAGGTCGGCGCTACGGTCAATCTGGAGGTTGATATTCTGGCCAAGTATGTTGAGAATATCGTCCGCTTTAAGTGATGTTGTTTTGGATAAGGCCCGCTGATCGTCAGCCAACGCCCGCCAACAGCCAGCCGATCCTCGGCCAATAGGTGGGTAGACGCGCGCTGACTGCTGATTAATATATGTATACAGATTACGCCCGCCACTACGATGAAGGTCAGTTTCACTTCAGCGTATTGATGTACGATTATTTGCAGGATGTGCTGAAGCTGCACGAGCCACCAGGGCGGAGCCTGATTGACCTGGCCTGTGGCACCGGAACCCTGGCCATGATGCTGGCCGACAGCGGCTGGGATGTGCTGGGCATTGACATGGCCCGCGGCATGCTCCGCGAGGCCCAGCGCAAAGCCCGCCACAGCGCTGGAATCGAGCGCTCGATTCGCTTTCGGCGCGCCGATATGCGCGACTGGACGGTCGCCGAGCCGGTCGATGTGGTGACGTGCTGCTACGACAGCCTCAACTACCTGCTAGAGGAGGCCGACCTGCAGGCGACCTTTGCGGCGGTCTGGGCGGCGCTGAAGCCCGGCGGCGTGTGGATCTTCGACATCAACACGCCGTACTTTCTGGAGCACGTCTGGCAGCCGGTCGAGGTGGAGGAGCGTGATGACTACGCCCACGTCATGCAGACAACCTTCCACCCCGAGCGCTGTCTCTCAACGCTCTCGCTGACCGGTTTTGCCCGGCAGCCCGATGGCCGCTACGAACGCTTCGTCGAGCACCACGCCGAGCGGGGCTACGCTGAGGCCGATCTGCGCCGGCTGCTAACCGCGGCCGATTTTACCATCGAGGCACTGTACGACTGTTTTATCTTTACTGACCCGGCCCCTAACTGCCATCGCTGGCTGTGGGTCTGTCGCAAAATATGAGGGATGCAGGCCGAAAATCCTTTGTTCTTGATATTTTTAATGGAGTTTTGTTATGGCACTGGCAACTGTGGAAGACGCGATTCTGGACTACGCCGCCGGCAAGATGGTGATTATCGTTGACGATGAGGATCGTGAGAATGAGGGCGATCTGGTCTGTGCGGCGCAGTTCGTCACCCCGCAGGCGATTAACTTTATGGCCAAAGAGGGCCGTGGCCTGATCTGTCTGGCGATCACCGGGCAGCGCCTGGACGAGCTGGAGATCCCGATGATGGTTGGCTCGAACAACTCCAAGTTCGGCACCAACTTCACCGTCTCGATCGAGGCCGCCCAGGGTGTGACCACCGGCATCTCGGCCGCCGACCGGGCCTACACCATTCAGACGGTGCTGAACCCGGCCTCGACCCCGACCGATATCGCCCGCCCCGGCCATGTCTTTCCGCTGCGGGCGGTCGAGGGCGGCGTGCTGCGCCGGGCCGGGCAGACCGAGGCCTCGGTGGATCTGGCCAAGCTGGCCGGGCTCTATCCGGCGGGTGTGATCTGCGAGATTATGAACGATGACGGCACGATGGCCCGCCTGCCAGAGCTGGAGATCTTCGCCGCCAAGCACGATCTGAAGATTATCAGCGTCGAGCAGCTGATTCGCCATCGCCGCGAGCGCGAGATCCTGGTTCGCCGCACCGCCGAGGCCCGCCTGCCGACCCGCTACGGCGAGTTCAAGATTATGTCCTACGAGAGCAATCTTGAGCTCAAGGAGGCGGTCGCGCTGGTGATGGGCGATATCAGCACCGAGGATCCCGTCCTGGTGCGCGTCCACTCCGAGTGTCTGACCGGCGATGCGTTTGGCTCGCTGCGTTGCGACTGTGGCCCGCAGCTCGACCAGGCGATGACCCGGATCGCCGCCGAGGGCCGGGGCGTGCTGCTGTATCTGCGCCAGGAGGGCCGCGGCATCGGGCTGCCCAACAAAATTCGCGCCTACATGCTGCAGGACGAGGGTATGGACACGATCGAGGCCAATGAGAAGCTGGGCTTCCCCGCCGACCTGCGCGACTACGGCATCGGCGCCCAGATTCTGGCCGACCTGGGCCTGCGCGACCTGCGGCTGCTGACCAACAATCCTAAAAAGATTATCGGCTTCGAGGGCTACGGCCTGAGCGTGGTCGAGCAACTGCCCCTGCTGATCGAGCCGAACGCCGAGAATCTGGCCTACCTGCGCACCAAGCAGGACCGCATGGGCCACACGCTGGTGCTGACCGAAGAGTAACGAGACACTCCAGGATTGAATGTTGAAAGGGTAACGATGCACACCTACGAGGGGAATTTGCTTGGCAGCGGGCTGCGGGTCGGGATTGTGATCGCCCGCTGGAATGATTTTATCGGCGGCAATCTGCTGGCGGGAGCGCTTGACTCCCTGCGTCGCCACGGCGTGGCCGAGGACGATATCGGCGTGGCCTGGTGCCCCGGCTCGTTCGAGATTCCGCTGATCGCCAAGCGCATGGCCGCCTCAGGCCGCTACGACGCGGTGATCACGCTTGGCGCGGTGATTCGCGGCGCGACCTCGCACTACGACATTGTGGCCGGCGGCGTAGCCAGTGGGATCGCCAGCGCGATGAATGAGACCGGCGTGCCGATTCTGTTCGGCGTGCTGACCACCGACACCATCGAGCAGGCGATCGAGCGGGCGGGCACCAAGGCCGGCAACAAAGGCGCCGAGTGTGCCGTCGCCGCGATCGAGATGGTGAACCTGCTCAAAGCGCTGGCTACCTAGCCGCAGCCCGGGCCGGATCGTGAGCAAGCAGCGGGGTTGGCGCGTGACACCATGCGCCAACCCCGCAGTGCTATCTGGCTGCGTTTTCGCCGCACTGCGTAACGCTCAGAACGCCGGATTGCGCGTTGTGGTGGTGTATAATGAACCAATAATTCAACCTCAGGAGGATTTTATGAATCGACGTGTCGTTGTCACAGGTATGGGCGCTATCAGCCCACTGGGCCTAGACGTGCCGTCACTGTGGGAAGGCATCGTTGAGGCTCGCTCGGCGATTGGGCGCATCACCCAGTTTGATCCGACGAAGTTTGCCTGTCAGATTGCGGCCGAGGTCAAAGGCTTCGAGCCCGCCAACTATATGGATAAAAAAGAGGCCCGGCGCAACTCGCGCTTTGTGCAGCTGGCGGTCGCTGCCACCAAAGAGGCCCTGCGCTCGGCCGATTTCACCATCACCGATGAGAACGCCGATGATGTTGGCGTGATTATTGGCTCAGGCATTGGCGGCATGGAGAACTTCTCCAGCCAGTTCCGGGTGATGGAGGCCAAAGGCCCCGATCGGGTCAGCCCGTTTCTGATCCCGATGATGATTGTGGACATGGCCGGTGGCTTTGTCTCGATTGAGATCGGCGCCCGTGGCCCGAACTTCTGCCCGGTCTCCGCCTGTGCCACCGCCGGCAACGCGATCGGCGAGGCCATGCACATCATCCGCCGTGGCGACGCCAAGGTTATTGTGGCCGGCGGCACCGAGGCGGCCATCACCGAGATTGGGATCGCCGCGTTTGCCAGCGCGCGGGCGCTCTCAACCCGCAACGACGATCCCGCCACAGCCTCACGGCCCTTCGATGCCACCCGCGAAGGCTTTGTGATGGGCGAGGGCGCCGGAATCCTGGTGCTGGAGGATTACGAGCATGCGATCAGCCGCGGCGCGAACATCGTGGCCGAGATCGTTGGCTACGGCGTCAGCACCGATGCCTACCACGTGACGATGCCCGCCGAAAATGGCGTCGGCGCGGTCAAGGCGATGAACATGGCGCTGCGGATGGCGGGCATGCAGGCCCACGAGCTGGGCTACCTCAACGCCCACGGCACCTCGACCCCGGCCAACGACCGCACCGAAACCATCGCGATCAAAACCGTCTTTGGCGAATACGCCTACAAGCTGCCGGTGAGCTCGAACAAATCGCAGTTTGGGCATACCCTGGGCGCTGGCGGAGCCCTGGAGGCAGTGGTCAGCATTCGCGGAATGAACGAAGGGCTGATTCCGGCCACGATTAACTACAGCACCCCCGACCCCGAGTGCGATCTCGACTATGTGCCAAATACGCCGCGGGCGGCGGCCTTTGACTCATTTATGAGCAATTCGTTCGGCTTCGGCGGTCACAACGTCAGCCTGTTATTTCGCAAATTCAGCGAGTAACGTGTCGGAGGGCCAGCGCTGGGCGTGCGACGAGGCATCACGCCCCAGCGTGGCCTTCTTTAAATAGGGTTATGGATCTTTCAAAACTCCACACAGCGCTCGGCTACAGCTTCCGCGACCCCGCCGTGCTTGAAGCTGCGCTGCTGCATCGCTCCTATATTCACGAGAACGCCAGCTCGGCTCTATCCTCGAATGAGCGGCTGGAGTTTTTAGGTGATGCGCTGCTTAATTTCATCACCGGCTCATTTTTGTACCACACCTACCCCGATCTTGGCGAAGGCCAGCTCACGACCACCCGCTCGGCGCTGGTCCAGACCCGCACGCTGGCGAAATTTGCCCGCAGCTTCGATCTGGGCGACTATGTGCGCATCAGCAAAGGTGAGGAGCGGGCCAGGGCCCGCCAGCGCGATAATCTGCTGGCCGACACCTTCGAGGCGGTGCTGGCGGCGATCGCGCTTGATGGCGGCTGGGAGGCGGCTCGCGACTGGGTGCTGCCCCTGCTGCGGGCCGAGATGGAGAATGGGGTGGCCGAGCGCATCGACTATAAATCGGCGCTCCAGCATCGGGTGCAGGGAGCGGTCAATGTCACGCCGTCGTATCGCGAGCGGATGGTGACCGGGCCGGACCACGAGCGCCAGTGGACGATTGAGGTGTGGGCGGATACGGTCCTGCTGGGGGTTGGCCAGGGCGCCTCCAAGCCAATGGCCTCGCAGGAGGCCGCCCGCGTGGCGCTTGAGGCGCTCGATGAGGCTAACTCGGCCCTGCTGCCGCTGCTGGAGAGCGACAAGTGAGCGGCCCGCTGCTGGTAACCGGCGGCGCTGGCTATCTCGGACGGCGGGTGCTGGCGTTGGCCGCCGAGTCGGGCGCCTGGTCGCAGGTGGTTGGCACGTACCATCGCACGCCGCTGGCGACCGGCGCGGGTCTGGCGCTGGATCTGAGCGATCCGCAGGCGCTGGATTCCGCCCTGACCGAGCTGCGGCCCCAGACGATTATTCACACCGCCGCGGTCAGTCCGGCGCTCGGCAGCGCGATGACCAACCAGGCGCTGTGGCAGGTCAATGTGCAGGGCACGGCCGCGCTGGCGCAGTGGGCCGCCCGCACCAACACGCGACTGGTCCACGTCTCCTCGGACGCAATCTGGGGCGGCCGCGATGCCGCCTACACCGAGGCCGATGTGCCCGCGCCAATCACGCCCTATGGCGCCTCCAAGGCGGCGGCGGAGGCGCTGGTTCAGGCGCTGCACCCCCAGGCGGCGATCGCTCGAACGTCGCTGATCTACGGCTGGCAGCCGCCAGACCCGAATACGGTGATGGCATTCGAGATGCTCCAGGGGCAGCGGAGCGGTTTTTTATTTACCGACGAGACCCGCTGTCCGATTTTCGTTGATGATCTGGCGCGGGCGCTGCTGGAGCTGGCCCAGCTGGACCTGGCCGGGGTTTTTCATTGCGTGGGCGGCCAGGCGCTGAGCCGCTACGATTTTGGGGCTGCGCTGGTGCGCTGGCACGCTGGCGACCCGAGCGGGCTGCCGGCTGGCTCCACGTCCGCCAGCGGCGTGCGGCGGCCCTCACAGGTGATTGTCACGAATACGCGAACCCGGATGCGGTTACACTCGCGGCTGCGTGGCGTGGAAGAAGTTATGGCAGAGGAGGTCGTTCATGGAACGTACCCCGGAAGTTATCAGTAAACTTGTTGCTGATCTGCAGCATGAGGATGAGTTTGTGCGCTCACAGGCGGCCTTTGCCCTCGGAATAATGGGCGAGCCGGCTGTCCCAGGTCTGTTGCCGCTGCTGAGCTCTCCAGCACGTGATATTCGCCTGCGCGCCGCCTGGACCCTCGGCGTGATCGGCGGCCCGGCGATTCCAGGGCTGCTGGTGCTGCTGGAACAGCCCTTTCGCCAGCTGCGGATTGAGGCAATTCGCATTCTGGGCGTGATTGGCGAGGCGCGGGCGATCAACCATCTGTTTGTGGCGCTGACCGATTTTGATCCCGAGATTGCGGCCCGCTCGGCCCGCTCGCTGGGCAAGATCGGCGATCCGCGGGCGTTTCATCCCTTGCTGGCGGCGCTGCATCACCCCGAGGCCGATGTTCGCTACGAGGCGGCGCTGGCGCTGGGCCAGCTGCATCAGCCTGAGGCGGTAGGTTTGCTGGAGGAGGCGCTGGCCACCGAGAGCGATACCACCTCCTGGGGCGGCTCGGTGGCCGAAGCGTTGCTGCGGGCGATCGTCGAAACAGCGACGCCGAGCGAGCGTTCATTTATGGCCGATCTCGATCAGCTTGGGCCGATTCTCGACAAGCTTAAACACGAACACGATGACTCCGCGACGCTGGAGTAATCCTGGTCGCCGGAGCGCATCGTGTCGCCGCCGCTGAGGGGATCAGGCCTGTTTGATGAAGCGGACCAGCTCGCGGGCATGCTCCAGCACTTTGCCATCGGTGCTGATCTGCGCCACCGCGTGCTCCATATCGCGCACCAGCTGCCGATGCTCGGTCTTATTGCTGATGCTCAGCTCATTGATCTGAATCTGCACGCGCTCGATCTGGCCACGAAGGCGCTCGTCGGTGGCGAGCTGTTGGGCGGCCCAGGAATCGGACTGCTCGCCGTCGAGCGTTGACTGCAGCCCCTCGATGGTTCGTTTCATCTCCTCAACCTCACCCCGGAGCGTGTTCACATCCTCACGCGGATAGCGAATCTCCTGCTGGATCTGGCCCAGGCGTGTGGCAACATACTCATAGCCACGCAAGGCCGGGCGCAGGCCGGTCAGCAGCAGGGCTGCGCCGGCGCTGGCATAGCCGACCGCGCTGATGCCGCTGGCCGCCACCCAGTACAGCCCGGCGGCCGATAGCCCGTGCAGCACGATTGCGCCGCCAAGCGACCGTTTGACCCAGCGCCGGGCATAGGCAATCTGGCCGGGCTGAACGGTAATCTTGTCGTCGATCGACTGGGCGGCATCGGCAACAATCGCGCGGGCCTGGAAATACACATTCCACGGGATCGTCACCACCACCAGCAGCCACCAGGCGCTGGCGATGCCAATGATCCAGTCGACAAAGCTGCCAGCGGGCACATCAAACCAGCGCGTCATCCCAAAGACCAGCAGCAGCAGAAATGTCAGCAGCAGGCCGACCCCAATAAATTTGGTCAGGCTTGGCCGTCGATAGTGGTCCATGGTCGTCTCCTTGATTGTTGAGGTTGCTGCGCTCAGTATACTGCCTGCGGCTGCACAAGATATGTATCTAACGAGACAGCTGAGGGTGTATTTTTTCACACAAGGGGAGCTATGAAAACACGTCTAATTCTGCCCTTTACGCCGCCCTACAACTGGGCGGCCCAGCTTCCAGCGCTGGCCCGCCGGGCGACCGCCGGGGTTGAGGCGGTTGGCCCGGAGTATTATCGGCGCACCTTTGCGCTGGGTGGTGTCCACGGCGCGGTCGAGGTGCGCCCGGCCAGCGGCCACGATCATCTGGTGGCGATAGTCGATGTGGCCGATCCAGCGGTGCTGCCGAGCGTTGAGGCGCGGCTGCGCCAGATCTTCGACCTGGATTGCGATGTTGGGGCGATGATGGCCCATTTGGGGCGCGACCGCTACCTGGCCGCGGCGGTGGCGGCGCTGCCGGGACTGCGGGTGCTGGGCACCTGGGACCCGTTCGAGCTGGCGGTGCGCACCATTCTGGGCCAGCAGATCAGCGTGGCGGCCGCGACGACGCTGGCCGGGCGGCTGGCGGCGGCCTTTGGCAAGCCGTTTGCCGGCGCCGATCCGGCCTGGGCGGACGCCGGGCTGCGCTGGATCTTTCCGCGCCCGGAGGTGCTCGCCGCAGCGGATCTGTCCGGGCTGGGGATTACGCGCTCACGGGCCAGCTGGATCGGCTCCCTGGCTGCGGCGGCTGCCGCCGACCCGTCCGTGCTGCAGCCGGCGACCTCGCTCCAGGCCACCGTCGAGCGCCTGTGTCGTCTGCCGGGCATTGGCGCCTGGACCGCCGAGTACATTGCCATGCGCGCCTTCCACGAGCCGGACGCCTTTCCCGCCAGCGACCTCGGGCTGCTGCGGGCGCTGGAGAAGATCGAGCGGCCGATGGATGCAAAGCGCATCCTCGCGCTGGCCGAGGCCTGGCGCCCGTGGCGGGCCTACGCCGCGATCTATCTGTGGACGTACTAGCAGCTGGCAGCTCGTAGCTGGTAGATAGTATTTAGGCCTCCCTGATGGGCTAAATACTATCTACTCGCTGCTAGCTGCTGACTCCTGGCACGATTGTTGGTGCTACATCACGTGTGCAGCACAAACCTCAACAAACTTCCCACCGGCCTCTGGGTATGATGTTGTGAGGAACCTTTTATCTTAAGGAGATTTGATGGACGCTCGTAATACTGTCGGCCTGCAACGAAAGGTGATGGTTCGCACAACAGCGTTGTTTCTGCTAACAGCCCTGTTAATGACGATGGTTGGGCGGGTGCAGCCGGCCCAGGCGGCTGAAGAGCTATGCTTTAATCAGCCAGGCGTGTTTGACTGTGTGGCGCCTGAGTTCCGCGAATTCTGGCAGAGCAACGGCGGCCTGCCAGTGTTTGGCTATCCCCAGACCCCGGCGCGCCAGGAGCAAACCCCGGAGGGATCGTTCCTGGTCCAGTATTTTGAACGCCAGCGGCTGGAGTATCATCCTGAAAAAGCTGCCCCGTTCATGATTCTGCTTGGCCGGATCAACGATGAGGTGCTGGGGCGCGAGGGGCGCAACTGGCGCGCCTTCCCGTTGGCAACCCCAGCCGGCGACTGTGTTCGTTTTGACGAGACCGGCCAGAGCGCCTGCGGCGAGTTTTTGCGCTACTGGCGATCGCAGGGCCTGGATATGGGCGACGGTGGCGTGAGCTTCCGCGAGTCGCTGGCGCTCTGGGGGCTGCCGCTGTCGGCCCCGATGACCGAGATCAATGTCGATGGCGACGAGGTGCTGACCCAGCACTTCGAGCGGGCGCGGATTGAACTCCACGCCAGCGGCAAAGGCGGCGGCGAGATCCTGCTGACGCGGCTGGGCGTGATGCTGGTGCCGCTGGATATGAAGCTGCTGACGGTCAACGACTTCCACGGCCAGATCTCCACCGGGCGCAAGGTCAGCAATAAAGATGTCGGCGGCGCGGCTATTCTGGCCGCCTACTTCAAGCAGGAGCGCGCCAAGACCCGCTACTCGCTGACGGTTCACGCCGGCGATGCGATTGGCGCCAGCGGCCCCAGCTCGGCGCTGCTGCAAGATCAGCCGACGCTGGATTTTATGAACCGGATCGGCTTTGATGTCGGCACGATCGGCAATCACGAGTTCGATGACGGCTTTGAGGAGCTGATGCGCGTGCTCAACGGCGGCTGCCACCCGGTGGCGGGCTGCTGGGACGGCGTCGACTTCCCGATGCTGGCCGCGAATGTGATCGACAAGCGCACCAACAAGACCATTCTGCCGGCCTACACAATTATCAATGTGGCCGGGGCGCGGATTGGCTTTATCGGCGTGGTGCTGAAGGGCACGGCGGAGATTGTCATCCCCAGCGCCGTGACCAACCTGGAGTTCCGCGATGAGGCCGCCAGCATCAACGCGGCGGTGGCTGAGTTGAACAAACAAGGGGTGCACGCGATTGTGGCCCTGGTCCACGAAGGCGGCACCCAGAACACCCAGACCGGGGTGGTGACCGGCCCAATCGTTGGTATCACCGAAGCGATGGATGACGATGTTGACGTGGTGGTCAGCGGCCACACCCACACCAGCATCAATGCGATGATCGATGGCAAGCTGGTGACCCAGGCGCTCTCGTACAGCACCGCCTTTGGCAATATCGACCTGACGATTGACCGCGCCAAGCGCGATATCGTCAGCAAAAAAGCCACTATTGTGACCACTTTCCACGAGGGCATGACGCCCGACCCGGAAATTGCCGCCATGGTCAAGGCCTATGAGGATCAGGTGGCCCCCAAGGTCAACCGCAAGGTTGGCGTGGCCGCCACCACCATCACCGCCGAGCAAAATGCGGCCGGCGAATCGGCGCTGGGCAATCTCATCGCCGACGCCCAGCGGGCGCAGATGGGGAGCCAGTTCGCCTTTATGAACCCTGGTGGCATTCGGGCGCCGATCGACGCCGGCGACGTGACCTGGGGCGAGCTGTACTCGGTGCAGCCGTTTAGCAATGATGTGGTCAAGCTGAGCCTGAGCGGCGAGCAGGTCTACACGCTGCTCAACCAGCAGTGGCAGCCACAGTCCGATGGCTCAGTCCGCACGCGCTTCCTGCAGATCTCGGGGCTTGCCTACACCTGGAGCGACGCGAACCCCGTTGGCCAGAAGGTTGTCGAGGTGCGCGGCGCCGATGGCCAGCCGATTAGCCGGGCCGCGACCTACACCGTCACGGTCAACAGCTTCCTGGCGGCTGGCGGCGATGCGTTTACCATCCTGATCCAGGGCACCGATCGGGTGGTCGGTCCAACCGATCTTGATGCGCTGATCAACTATGTTGAGAAGCTCCCGCAGCCGTTCAGCGCCTCGATTGAGAATCGGATCGTCAAGCAGTAGCGTGCTTGTGTGGAGGGATTAGGGGATAGGGATTAGGGATTAGGCTAATGCGCTAACTACGCTGTCTAATCCTCACCCGGCGGTGCTTCGATGGTCGAGGCGCCGCCGGGCTGTTTTAGCGCTCGACAACCTCAATCTCGGCCAGCGCAAAGGCATCGCCTGAGCCAGCGGCCAGCGGCAGCCGCTGCAAGGTCGCCGGATCGTACCAG